>JAKQJH010000153.1 GCA_029561255.1 Bacteroidota bacterium
GCCCGTTCTAAGAAGCAGTTCTTCATAGAACGTCAGCGTACTTCGTACTTCGTACCTCGTACTTTATAGATGTTCTTATAAACTTTTAACTTGTTAACTTTTCAACATGTCCAACAATATCCACCCCTGCCTCTGGTTCAACGGCAATGCTAAAGAAGCCGCTGAATTCTACTGCAGCCTGTTCCCGGAGTCCCGTATTACGTTTGATACACCCATGGTGGTGAATTTCTACCTGCATGGACAGAAGTTCATGGGACTGAATGGCGGACCGATGTTTAAATTCAATCCTTCTGTTTCCATGTTTGTCACCAGTGAAAACAACGAAGAGATTGATGCACTCTATGCGAAACTGATAGAGGGCGGTATGGTCATGATGCCCCTGGATAAATATGAATGGAGTGACTACTATGCTTTTGTACAGGATAAATTCGGGCTGGCCTGGCAATTATATAAAGGAAGTTACAGCGCCGTCAATCAAAAAATCACGCCCTGCTTCTTATTTACAGATGATCATTTTGGAAAAGCAGAAGCTGCGGTGAACTATTATACCGCACTTTTCCCTTCTTCCTCCATCAATGGAATCCTGTTGTACCAGCCTGATGAGGGTGAGCAGGTAGCCGGGAAAGTAAAACATTCCCAGTTTATCATTGATGACAAAGTCTTCATGGCCATGGATGGTGCCGGTAATCACGGATTCTCATTTAATGAAGCCATCTCCTTTGTAGTGGAATGCAAAGACCAGGAGGAAATAGATAAATACTGGAATCAGCTCACCGCAAATGGTGGTGCCGAAAG
Source organism: Bacteroidota bacterium (assembly GCA_029561255.1). Lineage (GTDB taxonomy): Bacteria > Bacteroidota > Bacteroidia > Chitinophagales > Chitinophagaceae > JJ008. The sequence continues at coordinate 796 of JAKQJH010000153.1, forward strand.
CATGTGCGGCTGGCTCAAAGATCCCTTCGGTGTATCCTGGCAAATCATCCCCGCTAAAATGGGACAAATCATGACGGATTCCGGAAATGGCGCCGGAGCGATGAAGGCGCTGATGCAAATGAAGAAGATAGTGATAGCGGAATTAGAGAGTAGTCGTTAGTAAATAGTAATTCCCAAATCTCAATAAAACCTCCTTAGAAGGCTTTGAGATTTGAATATTGATTTTTCTTTGGATCTTGTACATTGATGCTTCTTTGGCGTCTTGGCATCTTGGTTCTTGGTTCTTGGTTCTTGGTTCTTAAAAACTATAATTATGAAAAAACAAACAATCCTCATTTTATACTGGGTCTTCACCCTCCTCTTCTCTGCCTTCATGATCTGGTCCTCTGTGCCGGGCATTAACCCCAAGGGCGAAGTCCTCCAGTTCATGAACGGCTATCTCGGGTACCCGGTCTATTTTATCCATTTTATCAGTATGGCCAAGATCATCGGCTCGGTCGTCATCCTGATACCCGGACTGAATAAAATAAAGGAATGGGCTTATGCCGGACTTTTCTTTGATCTGGCCGGAGCCGTTTTCTCTATTTATATGGTACAGAAAAAATTCGATGCCGGCATGTTATTCATCCTTGTCCCGGTACTCCTGGGAGCCGCTTCGTATTACTTCTGGAACAAAAGGAATGCCCTCTGATCACCCCAATCCCTATTTCTTAATCCCCCAATCCCCCAACCATGATCTTCCTCTATATCCTCGCCGCCATCATCGCTGCTTTTTTCTTAACCGCTTTGCTGGTAAAAAAAGATTTCTCCCTTGAAAAACAAATCGTGATCAACAAAACACAGAAGGAAGTATTCGATTACCTGAAAATGATCCGGAACCAGGAAAAATACAGTGTCTGGGTGATGAGAGACCCCAAAATTAATCTGGTGTATTCAGGCACCGATGGCACGGTTGGATTCAAATCAGCCTGGACCAGTAATGATAAAAATACAGGGATCGGGGAACAGGAAATCATTAAACTGACAGAGGGTGTCAGCACTGAAGTGGAAATCCGATTTAAAAAACCCTTTGAAGCCACCAACTGGGCGAAAACGACAGTGACCGCGGTGAGCGAACACGAAACCCGGGTACACCAATTATTCTATGGACGCAGCAAGTTTCCCATGAATATCATGAACCTCTTTATGGATAAACTGCTGGGAAAAGATATGCTGCAAAACCTGGTGAATATGAAGAAGAACCTGGAAGAAAATTAAACTTTTCAATTTTATTTTATGAAAGCAACAGTTCCTGCCAAAACACCTGATCAGTATATAGCCGGTTTCCCGGCCGCGGTTAAAAAACGACTGGAAGAAATACGTAAAACCATTCGTGACAATGCCCCGGATGCAGTAGAAGGGATCAGTTATGGCATGCCCGGTTTCAAATACCTGGGTAAACCGCTGGTGTACTTTGCCGGTTATGAAAACCATATCGGATTTTATGCAACGCCCACCGGACATGAAGCTTTCAAAAAAGATCTGGCTGGTTATAAAACCGGTAAAGGGTCGGTACAATTTCCATTGACAGAACCCCTGCCCCTGGCCCTGATCAAAAAGATCGTACAGTTCAGGGTAAAGGAAAATGAAGGGATGGCCGCTGCCAAAAAGAAAATCACCGCAACTCCCGTTAAAAAAAAAGCAACTCCAGCAGATAAAGAAGCTGGCCAGGTAAAGCAATGGCTGGATAAACAGGAACCCGCCATGCGTAAGGAAATTGATGTCGTCCGTAAACTGATCAAAAAAGCAGCCCCCGCGCTGAATGAACGGATCAAATGGAATGCCCCCAGTTATTACACAACTGTCGATTTATTCACTTTCGGTCCATACAAAAACAAACGCATCCTGCTCGTCTTTCACCATCCGGCGATTGTGGAAATCAACTCCCCTTTACTGGAAGGAGAATACAAGGACCGGCGACTGGTGTATTTCAACAGCAGCAAAGAAGCCGTTAAAAATGAAAAAGAACTGTCCCGCATCATCCGCCTTCTAACAAAAAAAGCCGGAAACCTCTAACGCATAACAAACAGTTCTTTACTTATAACTTAAAACTTACCTCACCTGCTTCAAACCCTCCAAACAAGAAGCATCCCCGGGCTTAGCCAATAAAGCTTTACCAAAAAGCAGCTTCGCATCATTGCTTCGCCCCATATTCAGATAGGTCCAGCCCAGCATATGATTGCCATCATAGTCAAAGGGATAGAGGTTGATGAGTTTCTCAAAATACCGGGCAGCCGTTTCATACTTCTTCCGGTTGTACCAGATCACGCCCACCCAGTAATTGGCCTTGGTCTGCTGCGGATCAATTTTTAATATATCCTCATACACCTGTAAAGTTTTATCTGTCAGCTGCAGCGCGGCCAGCGGCTGTATCAGTCCAAACTTCGCCTCCAGTGAATACGGCCGTAGATTAACGGCTTTCTGGTAATAGGACTGCGCTGTGGTATACTCCTTATTCAGATAGGTGAGCCAGCCCAACCGGAGATTCAGTTCATAACTCTTCTCGTCATATACCGCTTTCAGCGAATTGATCGCAGCACTATATTGCTTGTTCGCTTCCTGCGTATAACTTTCATTAAATGCCGCCTGCCATTTGCTTTCGGATTGGGCACTGACTATCAATACGGCGAATAACAGTATACTGCCGGTCATTATTTTCTTTAAAGTTTCCATATAAGTCCTCCTGTAATTGATTGTTGGGTGAATGTATTGTTGGTTCCGTATAAGGCTCTTTTTTCATGCGTATAACCCAATTGAAGCTGGATTTGCTTCAGCAGGATATAGGTGGTGATGCCGGCCTTGGCGGTATTCGGGTCGATGGCATGATACACATACAGCGCATCATTCTCCGCGAGGTTATGAAACCGACCGGCTGTAATATTCCCTTCGAGCCAGATGGCGGGACTGAGCTGCACGCCCAGTACCTGTTTGAAATTAAAGGCCGAACCCGCCTGCTGGCTTAACATACCCGTGGAAAAACTATAGAGTTTCAGATTACCCAGCGGATACAAGCCCAGCTGCAGATTATATTGTTGCAGGGAGGTATCGGTCAGCTTGCCCACAATGGCATCGGCCTGCAGATCAAAATAGCTGTCATAGTATTTTACCCCGGCCAGCAGCAGGTTATTATTATACCTGAAATTATTAAAGGGCGTATTCAGGTAATGCCAGGCGGCTTTCAACTGCCAATGCCGGTTCAGGTTAATATGGATTCGGTTATAATACTCCACCTGGTTGATCGCGATCTTATTGTTATTGTTCACCGCCGTCAGCAAGGGTTCACTGATGGTCTGTTTATAAAAGGCAAAGGACTGATCCATATGAACCTCCCCAAGCCTGGCACCCAACAATAACCGGGTATAACTGGCATTGCCTCTTTCGCTGATTGAGGCTTGCTTATGACTATACTCCACCCCCACTGAATGAATACGACTTGCCTTTTGCTGCACCAGGGGTATATCTGCGGCGGCCATAAATTTTATTTCCGCCCTCGCCATTTCCGGTTGATTCAGGTTGATCCGGCTCCAGTAGATATAAGTATGAGCCGTCTGGTTATAAGCATCCTCCCGCAACACCCGTTCATAATGCTGTATACAGGCACTGTAGTTCTGCGTCATAAATGACGCATAGCCCAACCGCTGGCGTAACAGGGGAAAATCCTGTCCACCGGCAATAGACGCTTTTCCAAATTGTATTAATTCCTTCCAGGCTCCCTGCTGATACAGGGCATAAGAGATACTATCCGACCTGGAATAGGTAAATACTTCCTGGGCCCGCAAACCAACAGGCAGACTGATGGCCAGGAGCAGGCTGATTAATAATGTTCGCATTTTACCGTTGTTTGCTGGTGATTGAATGTGGTGCTAAAACCAGTAAGTCCTCCCCCTTTAATCATCAATGTAGCCTTCATAAATGGAATTTTGCTGCGACCATGCTGCCGCAAACCATTACTTTCCAATAGTACATCCCCTCCGCTTAACGCATCATGATCTTTCAGGATACAGGAATATTTCCAGTT
>JAKQJH010000155.1 GCA_029561255.1 Bacteroidota bacterium
CGTTCGCCGATCTGTTCCAGGATGAAGCGGTGACAGCGGTTAAAGACAAACTCACACCAGACTTTCATTACATACATATCCGTATCCAGGAACAGGGGCAGGTTTCCTCCGGATTCCATCATGGGTTCAGCCTGTTGTTCGAGGCGGGCGGTGTATTCATCTTCCAGGGCCAGCTGTCCTTTGGCAATAGTGAGCAGGTCATCAAACTCATAATCGGTCCCATTGGTATGCAGGAACTCGCGGGCAAACTCCGGACACCAGGCCGTTTCGTAATGCTCCGCCAGCTGTTCACTCAACGTGCTTTTGCCGGTGCTTTCGGGGCCGATGATGACGATTTTTTTAAGCATGCATTTGATTTGCCCGTTTCTTCCATTCTATCAGTCCCCACAGCGCCATAAACAGTAATACAATATAATAAACACTGGTGAATACCAGTCCTTTTGTAAAATAAAGAGGGATCGAGGTGATGTTCGTGGCAATCCACCAGTACCAGCTTTCCACTTTTTTTCTTGTCATCAGCCACATACCGGTAAAAGCCGTAGCGGAAGCAAAAGCATCGGCCCAGGGAATGGCGCCTTCAAAGAAATTTTCTTTCAGGAAGACCAACGAGAAGTAAATGGTTACATAAAAGAATAAAAAGAACAGGCCCTGGTACAAAAGCATTCGCTTATCGGACCAGGTGATATGCAGTACGGCAGCCTGCTTTTCGTCTTTTTTCATCCACATATACCAGCCATAAATACTCATGACGGTATAATAGAAGTTCACGCTGGCTTCACCCGGTAAATGAAACTTAAAACTGAGGTAGATATAGATAATAGTATTGACCAGGCCAACGGGGTAGACCAGGATATGTTCTTTACGGCTGTACCAGACACTGGCGATACCGGCAAAAACAGCCAGGTATTCAAGCCAGGTGGTTTGTTGCAACCCATCCCAAAACTGTTGAAAAAAATAACTCAGGTCCATTGTTTGTTGGTGTTAACACCAACAAATATCAGGTGTTATCACCAACAAATATCAGGTGTTTATACCAACAAATATTTACTATATTTCCTGCATAATGGGCCCTGAAGGAAATTCGCTGTACTTTAATCTGCTCCTCTATACATTGGGGGCCTCATCGCTTGCATTCATGTACCACCTGGTACTTTATTTCCAGCGAAGGGAAAAATTATTATTGCATTACTGTATTTACCTGTTTCTGCTTTCTGCCTTTTTATTCAGCCGTATCCTGATGACAGACAGTGAACGTGGTACTGACCACCTTACCTGGCGCTTCCAGTTCTGGGATGAATTGCTCCAGCTGCTTTTTTATTATGGTTATATTGAATTTATCGGTCGTGCCCTGGGGATACACCCCTCTACCCACCGTAAACTCTATTATTTCTGGAAAATCCTTTCCTGGACAATTCTGACCATTGCTGTATTGCATATCGTCTTAATGTCAGCAGATATCATAGCTATCCGTCACCGCTATCTGTTCCGTGGTTCCCGGTTGTTGCTGATCGGCGTATCCATGATCGTGTTGCTGAATTATGCATTTACCAAAAAGACCGTTTTCCAGCGGTATATTCTCACGGGAGCCCTGATCTTCCTGATCACGGGGATTCTTGGCTTTGCCTCATTTGTTTACAACTTCCGTATATGGAATATTTATGCCCTTGGATTTACATTCATTGGGGAAGTGGCGGATGTATTGTTGTTCTCCGCCGCCATGGGTTACCGACTCCGCCAGACCTATGAAGAAAAAGAAAAAGCGATGAAAGCATTGAAAGAACAACAGGAACTGGTGCTGAAAAAAGATATAGAACGCATGGAAGCCATCGTGGAAACCCGGTATCATGAGCGGAACCGCATCGCCCGGGAACTACATGATGAAATTGGTTCTTCGCTGAGCAGTATCCATATTTTCAGCACGGTGGCCAGTCAGCCGGATAAAATGGCGGGTATGATGGAAAAGATCCGGGATACCTCCGGGAGAATTATGGAAAACATGAGTGACCTTGTCTGGGCCATCAATGCCGAAACGGATGATATGCAAAGTCTGCTTCGCCGGATCCGGCAATTCGGGGCTTCCCTGCTCGAAGCCAAAAATATAGAACTTGAAGTGCTGGCGGGTGACCAACTACCGGCTCTCCAGCTAAAAACAGAAGCCAAGAAAAATATCCTGCTGATCTGTAAAGAATCCATCAACAATAGTGCGAAGTATAGCCAGGCAAGCCGGGTGATCATTGAAGTGGGTATTCAGGATGGTTTCTTCCGGCTGGAGATCCGGGATAACGGACAGGGCTTTACAACCTCTGCCTATCCGGGAAACGGGCTGGTCAATATGCGTAAACGTTGTGAGGAATCCGGGGGTGTTTTTCTGCTGGATACCGGATATGACAAGGGTACCCGTATCAGTTGTTCATTCCCGGTTACTACAATTAGTAATTGACAAGGGAAGCGATTAATACTTAATTTGCCAGATGCCGGATATTAATGTACTGATCTATGATGATAATGCGGACCGCAGGGAGAGCCTGTCGGCCTTACTGGCTTTATCGGAAGGCCTGGTCAGTTGCGGCAGCTTTCCGGATTGTACCAATGTAGCAGAAGAAGTAAAATCTTTATTACCTGATGTGGTGCTGATGGATATTGATATGCCCAATGTGAATGGCATTGAAGGGTTAAAAGTAATTCACCGTCAGTTTCCCGGGGTGCGGGTATTGATGCAGACCGTGTTTGAACAAAACGAAAAAATATTTGACAGTCTCCGGTATGGAGCTGCAGGTTACATCCTGAAAACGGAGCCCCCGTCCCGGATCATTGAAGCGATACACCTCGTTTATGAAGGAGGCGCCATCATGACTCCTTCCGTAGCGGTTAAGGTTTTGCACTATTTCCAGCAGGAAGTACCTGATACAAAGCCAGTGCTGTTCGATCTTTCAGAACGGGAAAAAGAAGTACTGAAACTGCTGGCAGATGGAAACAGTTATAAAATGATTGCCTCCCGGCTGGAGATTACTTATTTCACTGTCAATGCCCACCTGAAAAAAATCTACGATAAACTACAAGTGCATTCTGCCAGCGAAGCCGTTTCTGTGGCAATCCGTAACAGCCTGGTTTGAAAGGGTTGCATGATACATATCACTATTATTAGTAATTGACCGGTGTGCTGTAATTCAGCAATTTGTGCAGGCTATCAAACCGCCTGTCATGAAACTTTTACCCATCCTTGTACTGGTTGCCCTCCTATCCCGGACCGCTATCGCCCAAAAGCCGGAAGACCTGCAAAAGATGCAGGACAGTATGATGAAAATGGCGCAGCAGTTTGAAAAAATGATGAAGCAGCAGTCGCAGCAGTTGAACCAGGCGATGCAACAACCCCAGGGAAAAAGCAATTCCAAAAATTTACAAGCATCCGTCGTCAATGAGGACGATGATACGCCCTTACCAGCCCGTAACAGTAAGTTACTCGCGGCCATCCCCTCAAAAACATTTACCCGGGCAGAAGCAGTAGCCTATATCAGTAGTCTGCAGAATAAACTGGTGCAACAAAAAGGGAATGCCGCTGAAATTAAAACGGCGCAGGCAGGGATGAAGAAATACCCGGTATCCATGCATCATGGACTGGCCTTGTTGTTTTTCACGAAGAAACAGGAAGTGCCGGCCCTTTATGTTCTCTGTTCAGTCATTAAA
>JAKQJH010000198.1 GCA_029561255.1 Bacteroidota bacterium
AAATAAAACGAAGTTCCCGGATTTGCTTTTTAAGTTGGAATTTGAAAAACGAACCTTCATCTTTGTCTTCTAAACGCTTGCTATGGTAAAAGAGAAAATCCTGGTCATAGGTGCCTCCGGTCAGATAGGGGTGGAACTGACCATGGCCCTTCGTAAACTGTACGGGAATGCCAATGTGATCGCTTCCGACCTGCGGGAACAGAACCCGTTGCTGGAAGGCACGGGTCCCTATGTATCCCTGGATGTGATGAATAAAGAAATGCTGCATGTACAGGTGATCCGTCAGAATATCACCCAGATCTATCTGCTGGCCGCGATCCTCTCGGCTACCGGGGAGAAAAACCCGGGACTGGCCTGGAACCTGAATATGCAGGGGCTCCTCAATGTGCTGGATATTGCAAGAGAGGAAAAACTACAGAAAGTGTACTGGCCTTCTTCTATTGCCGTATTTGGTCCTACTTCTCCCCGTCAGCAATGTCCACAGCAAACGATTATTGAACCTACCACCGTATATGGAATCAGTAAGTATGCCGGTGAATTCTGGTGTCACTATTTTCACCAGCGATTCGGCGTGGATGTGCGGAGTATCCGGTATCCCGGACTTATTTCCTATAAATCAGCTCCCGGGGGAGGCACCACCGATTATGCGGTGGAGATTTACCACGAGGCCCTGGAAGAAAAAAAGTATGAGTGTTTCCTGAAAGAAGACACCTATCTCCCGATGATGTATATGCCTGATGCAATCCGTGCCACCATTGAACTGATGGAAGCCCCGGCCAGCAAAATCAAAATCCGGACCTCCTATAATGTATCGGGGATGAGTTTTTCACCCAGGGAAATAGGGGCGGAGATCAGCAAGCATGTCGAAGGTTTTTCTATGACGTATAAGCCGGATTACCGGCAGGCGATTGCCGACAGCTGGCCGCAAAGTATCGATGATACCGTAGCCCGGAATGATTGGGGATGGAAGGAGGAATTCGACCTGGCCGCTATGACATCGGACATGCTTAAGAACCTGCGTGAATGATACTAATAGAGAAGTTGGTGGATGGTTGCCATGATCTGTTCCGGTTCCGCATCTTTAAGCAGGTAGCCATCGGCACCATTATCCATCAGGTGATTGATGAACTTTTCATCATGAAACATACTGATGACCAGCACTTTTACAGCCGGGTGTTTTTCCTTGATGAGGCGGGTGGCCACCATGCCATCCATCACGGGCATTTTATAATCCATGATCACCAGATCGGGTACAGAGATATCCATTTTGTCCAGTAATTCCTGGCCATTATCCGCTTCAAAAATAACTTCCAGGTTTTCGTCGGAGGAGAGCGTCACTTGCAGACCATCCCGGTAAATGGGATAATCATCGGCAATGGCAATTTTGAATTTAGGCATGAGGAGTAGGTTTAGGTTAAATGGGCAGGCTGACCCGGACAGTGGAGGTTTCACTGGTTTTAAAAAAGGAGATATTTCCTTTCAACAGGAGTATCCGGTTACGGATATTTTTCAACCCCAGTCCTTCTTTCCGGAAACTAAAGGTTTCAAAATCTTCCTGGCTTAATCCGTTCCCGTTATGTATCAGGCTAACCACCAGTTCCTGTCCCACCAGGGTTGAATTGATTTCCAGTTTGGTGGCCCCGGCATATTTAATCGTGTTGTTAATCAGTTCCTGGATAATCCGGTACAGACTCATGTCATGTTCAGGGGTACTACCCTTATACGCTTCATCCAATCGGGTATCGGTGCTGATGAGGGTACCGCCGGTCACTTGTTGCAGGAAGTGCCGGATGGCTTCATTCAAACCAAACTCTTTGAGGATATTGCTGTGCAGGTTATGGGAGATGCCCCGCACCCGTTTGATGACATCATTCAGGAGACCGGCTCCTTTCTCATGCAGCTTTTTATCCTTTTCATCCAGGGTCGTTTGTTTTATACCCAACAAGTGAAGTTTGGCGGAGGAGAGAATAGCACCGACTTCATCATGCAGGGTATCTGAAATCCGGTGCCGTTCGGTCTCTTCACTCCGGATTGCGGCCTCGATCAGCTGGTTTTGCTGCATTTCTTTCAGCTGTTCCATAGCCCGGCGGTGCTGGTTCTTTTTCCGGAAGTTGAACATCACCGCCAGCAAAACACTAAGCATGAGTCCCAACATAACGACGATACCCATTATAACCAATAAAGTGATATTGTTATTCATATTGACTGGCTGAATGGAGAAAATCTTGGTTTTTCCCTGTTTAAAAAAATACCTGTGGCTAAGATAAGACCATAAATGATAAACGCATAGCTGGATATATTCATTGTCAAAACAGATAATTCATAGCTGGTTTTGAATACCTGGAAAATGAAAAGGTTAATAAAGAAATTGATGCTTTCTGATAAGCCAATGGCCGTACAAATGAAATAAGCCGGGTGAGATAACGGCAAGGGAATTTCATCATCGATCATGGCATCCAGGAAGAATGTCAGTGTGAAAATCAACAGAAAGGCACTTTGGGCCAGTACCATACTGGAACTGTAAGTGAATATACTTTCAATAAACAGGAAATTAAACAAGGTGAATAACAGAAACAGGAGAAATACGATTTTCAGGTATTTGTATTGTTGTAATTGCTTTAGTTTTAACAGGTAAAGGCCAGCCATCACTGGTTTGATAATAGCCAGTAGATTGTATAATATGTTATTATTTTTATAGGGTTCAGGTACCCGATAGGTGAAAAGCGAAATATAGGTAGCCACCGTATGCAGGAGCAAAGAAATGACCAGCAACCAGAATATAATTGTGATATTCTCCCGTTGCTTGAAAAAAACAAATATGAGTAATGCGATGATGAGAGGCCATACCTCTGACCAGTTTAAAAATAATCTGTAATAGGTATACATTTTGCCCGGTTTATTCGCAAATAGGCGGACAGCAAGCAGGTGGACATGGTTTTGTCGGGCCACCCAGGTCACTTTTTGTTACACCTTCTTTAATCACCTCTGCATTAAAGGTAATGTATTCGCTGATCTGGCTGAAGTGCTGTGGGGTAAAACGGATAAAGTCAAACTCTTTCAATGTGCCGTCTGCATTGAATACTTTCAGGGCGTCAAAACTGATCTGGTTATTAGCCAGGATGATCTTGCCGCTGAATGTTTTTGCCTTGCAGGCTGTATCAATTGCTAACAGAGCATTGCCACTGATTTTAAAATCGGTGGCGGAAGAGCCGGGATACGATGTCAGTTGCATGTTGGAGGCGATGCCCGCCGCATCCACGGAATAAAATTGTAGCAAGAGGGTATTGATTTTGCCAGCAGTGCCGGGACGGGTCCAGCCACTGTCTACCCAGGCCTGCATCTGTGTCCTGGTGAGTTTCACGCAATTCATTTTAAATTCTTTTTTCTCCGGGGCATCATTGGCCAGTGGGGCTTTGGGATCATCGGCACAACTGCTGAAGAGGATGGTCATGAAGAATAGGGCGGCAATCGCTGGCAGGACAAAGTTAGACCTGCCGGAGTTCGGTAGTTTCAACATAAGAAATGGGTTTAAATGAAAAGTAAAAGATTCAGTTCCCGGTGGGGAATGCTAAAATTAGAAAGTGTAATCTGATTTTACAATGCTTTTAGTTAAAAGCGGGGAAATTATTTTAGTATGCGGAAACTGCTGAATTTTTTGAATCCGATTATTTCCACCTGCAAACTGCTGACGCTTGCAGCCGGAGGTCCTGTCCTGCAATAGGCGGTCAACGCCTCCAATTGATCTTTCGTGCCGGTTGCCAGCACACATACTGATCCATCCGGTTGGTTCATTACTTCCCCTTCCAGACCCAGATCAAGGGCTTTTTGCCGGGTATGTTTCCGGAAAAAAACGCCCTGCACTTTGCCCTTTACTATGAGACGGATGCTGCTTAACTCATTTACCATAGGATGAGTGCTGTGATTTTCTCGAGGTACTCCTGGTCAATGGCATCATATTGATTCCATTCCGCACTATCGGCATCGAGTACTCCCAGTACGGCACCATTTCGGATGATGGGCACCACAATTTCTGACCGGGAACTGCTGCTGCAGGCGATATGTCCGGGAAACTGCTCCACATCGGGCACTACCAGGGTACGGGCTGTTGCCCAACTGCTGCCACAAACCCCGCGTCCTTTCCGTATCCGGGTACAGGCCACCGGTCCCTGGAATGGACCCAGTACGAGTTCGTCCCCTTTCACCAGGTAAAAGCCCACCCAAAGCCAGCCAAACTGCTCTTTCAGGGCGGCGGCTACATTGGCGAGATTGGCCACGAGGTCGTTTTCGCCTTCGAGTAATCCTTGTATCTGGGGAATCAGCGATTGATATTGATCGGCCTTATCGCCGATGCTAATGGTTAAATCTTCTGCCATTGGACAAAGATACAAACCCCGATTCAGTTTCCCGGATTGCACAAATTCTGTTTTCAGTTGTTATCCTTATCTGTTTTCTGACTTACCTTTCACTATAAAATCCTCCGATATGCGGAAGTTATTTCTTTTATCTGTTTTGTATTTGTACACCATATCCCTCCTGGCCCAACAGTTTGGCGGCAACCCGCCTTCGTTGAAATGGCGGCAGATCAATACAGATACCGTCCGGATCATTTACCCGGTTGGACTCGACAGTCAGGCTAACCGGGTGGCAGCCATGGTACATATACTGGCAGCCCGGAAACCGGTTTCACTGGGCGATCAGCAAAAGAAAGTAGATATCGTACTGCAGAACCAAACCGTAATTGCCAACGGATATGTACAACTCGGCCCTTATCGCAGTGAATTTTTCCTGACACCGGACATGAATAATTTCGGTCAAGGTACCGTCAGTTGGACGGATCAGCTGGCCCTCCATGAATACCGTCATGTACAACAGTTCAACAATTTCAATAACGGTCTTAGTAAAGCCATGAAATTCCTGTTTGGTGAGGAAGGCTATGCATTGGCGATCAATGCATCGGTGCCCGACTGGTTTTATGAAGGAGATGCCGTGTACCAGGAAACCGTACTCAGCCAGCAGGGCAGGGGACGGATTCCATTATTTATGAACGCCTATCCCTCGCTCTGGCAATCCGGAAAAAAGTACAACTGGATGAAGCTCCGCAATGGTTCCCTGAAAGATTATGTGCCGAGTCATTATCACCTGGGTTACCTGCTGGTCAATTACGGCCGGATTAAATACGGGGAAGACTTTTGGGCAAAAGTGACCCGGGATGCCAGTGCATTTAAAAGCCTCGTTTATCCTTTCCAGGCGGCGGTTAAAACACATGCGGGGGTGGATTATGCCACTTTCCGGAAAGAGGCATTTGACTTTTACCGGAGTGGTACCAGGCAGGCTGTTGAAAACAAAGGGGCATCCAACCTTTTCCCGGTCCGGAAAAATTATGTAACCAATTATTTTTTTCCTTACAGTGCAGGAAAGGATTCACTGGTATATTTAAAATCCAGTTATCGACACCGCCCCGCTTTCTTCCTCAGGGATGCTGCTGGTGAAAAACGGATCCGTACCAGGGATATCTCATTTGATGAGCAATTCAGTTACCGGAATGGAAAAATCGTTTATGCGGCATATGAAACCCATCCGCGTTGGGGTTGGCAGGATTACAGTGTGATCAAACTACTGGATATCCGGACCGGACAGAAAAAGAGGTTGACCCGGAATTCAAAATATTTTACGCCTGATATTTCAGCCGACGGTACCCGGGTGGCTGCAGTACAGGTCAATACAGATGGAAAATCAGAACTGCATGTACTGGATGCTAACAGCGGGGAAGTAAAACAACGGATTCATTCTGCGGAGATCAGCCTGTTTACCGATCCTAAGTTTATAGATGCACAAACGCTGATTACCGTGGTCCGTTTGAAAGATGGAAGAACCGCACTCGCTACTGCGGATATAGCCACAGGCGTGACGATTCGGCTGACTCCTTTAACCTTCAATATCATTGGTTATCCCACAGTAAGGGAGGGGGTGGTTTATTTCACGGCATCTTACCAGGGCAATGATGAAGTGTTTGCCCTACGGCTCGATACCCAAAAAATCTACCGGGTTACGGAAGGAAGCATGGGCCGGTACTTTGTCAATGCCGGTGATGATAAACTGACCTGGTCCGTGTTTTCTGCAGAGGGCTACCAGTTGCAACAACAGGCGATTGATCCGCAACTATGGAAACCGGTGGATATGGCGGTGACAGAGCAACTGACGGGACAATGGCCGGCTGCCGGTGTGCCGGGTACATTGATGCACCTGGCAGATACTGCAGCTTCCCGCCGGTTTGCCAGCAGCCCGTATCGCAAAGGGACCCGGTTGTTCAATTTTCACAGCTGGAGACCTTACTATGAAGATCCGGTATTTACTTTTTCACTCTATGGAGAGAATGTGCTGAATACGTTGCAGACTGAATTATATTACCTGTATAATGAAAATGAAAAAACCAGTGCGGTTGGTTTTAGTAGTATTTATGGCGCCGGTTTCCCTTACCTCAGTGCAGGTACAGAACTGACCTTTAACCGGGAAATACCCATCGGCAGCCGCATCAGGCAATGGAATCAGCTGGATAGCCGTGTCGGTTTCACGCTTCCTGTCAGTCGCACCAGTGGCACGACGTTTAAGAATTTTTCACTCAGCAGTTTTTATGTACTGCGGAATGAATTTAATAAGGACTTTTATAAGGATTCACTGGGATATACTTCATTCAGTTACCTGTCGCATACTGTATCCTGGAGTGAACAGATCCAGCGGGCGGTGCAGCATATTTACCCCCGCTTTGCTTATTCCGCCTCCGCTTCCTTCCGGCATGCCATCAGCCGTTATGAGGCCAGGCAATTCAATGGTACCGCGGCATTGTATGTGCCTGGCGTTTTATCTAATCATAATCTGCTGCTGAATGCCGCATTTCAGGAGCGGGATACCCTCGGGCAGGTATCCTTTGGCAACCGGTTTACTTATTCAAGGGGTTATACCGGGCGATCTTTCACCAGGATGTGGAAGCTTTCGGCCAATTATCATTTGCCGCTCTGGTGTCCGGACTGGGGGGTGGGTAACATCCTTTATATCCAGCGCATCCGGATGAATATGTTCTACGATTTTACCAAAGTGTATTCTGTAGATAAAACACAAACCCGTGACCAGCGATCCGTGGGTGGAGAATTATTTGCCGATACCAAATGGTGGAATCAGTATCCGCTGACCTTTGGTATCCGGGTGAGCCAATTACTGGACAGGGATCAGTATGACGGATTTAAAGGAACGTTCTTTGAATTTGTGATGCCGGTCAGTATTTTCCCCAGGTAAATCTTTAAAGGGCAGGCGCCGGTTTTTTCTTTTTCTCCCTTTTTATCCATTGATTGAGTTTCCAGGTAAGCCAGGCACTGCCACTACCCACCAGGGCCCCTGCCACTACATCTGTGGGATAGTGCACGCCAAGGTATAAGCGCGAATAACCGGTTAATCCGGCATAGGCAAAAGCCGGAACCACTACATACCAGCGTGGATATTTCATACTCAATGAAGTGGCCATTGAAAATGCCAGGGAGGTATGCCCGGAAGGGAATCCGGAATCAAGTTCGTTGGTTACTGCAATGAATGATGGATCATTAACGGCCGGTCTTTCCCGGTTGACGATTTTTTTCAAAGTCCAGGTAGTCATCGATGATAATACCATACTCCCGGTGATAAAAAGTGCATTTTCCTTCAGCGTTCTGTCTTTTTCTAACAGACCGGTAATGAATAATCCGGCGGGAACCGCCAGGCAGACAGGGCGGTTTAATTTTGAAAACCCCTTATGAAATTGATTGCCGGCAGGGATTCTTTTTTCCGCCAGGGTCCGAAGCAGATCATATTCCCAGTTGTTCCGCTGGCTAAACAGCAAAAACGGGAAGCACCCGCCGATCAGCAACAGCAGAATATACTTTTTAAATAAGCGCATTTTATAAAATAAAAAAACACTTTAGTTTTGGTAAAGTGTTTTAAAAGTCAGTATTTATTTTCAACCCAGTGAAGCCAGGCTTTCTTCGATTACTTTGATCTTATCTTCGGCATCCGCTTTTTTCTTCCGTTCGATATCGATCACTTCCGGTTTAGCATTTTGTACAAACCGTTCATTCGACAATTTTTTATCTACGGATACCAGGAAGCCTTTCAGGTAATCCAGGTCTTTCTGCAACTGTTGTTTCTGCGCACCGGTGTCCAGTACGGAAGTGGTTTCCAGGTAGAATTTATCTTTCTGTACTACAATGGTAATACTGCCTGTTACCGGATCATTGGTAAATCCGGTGGATTCAGCATTTACTTGTTTGGCCAGTATGGAAAGGATCGGCGTATAAACCGCCTGGTTTTCGGATTGAATATGCAGCTTGATAGTTTCTTTAGGTTTCAGCTGGGCTTTCACCCGAGCATCCCTTATAGCAGTAATCACTTCTTTTAACAAAGCAGCGGATTCCAGCAATCCTTGATCCGGTTGACTTGCCGTTGGATTTTGTTTCACCGTGAGATCATCCGTTCTTTCCTTTAACTGATGATAAATTTCTTCAGTAATAAATGGCATGAAAGGATGCAGTAACTGCATGAGCTCTTCGAAATAACCTACTGTTTTTTCATACACATAAGGACTGATAGGTTCCGGCTGTGGGGCCTTGTCTTCCGTAGCTTTAGCGAAGGAAGGCTTGACCCATTCCAGGTACCAGGAACAGAAATCATCCCAGATCAAGGAGTAGATGGTCTTGAGTGATTCACTCAGCCGGAAGTCGGTAAACTGTTCTTCCAGTTGCAATCTTACTTCCTTCAACCGATGGTCAAACCAGTCAATGGCGAAATGGCTTTCTGTTTTTGTATCAGATCCGGCGGATTTATCAGCCTGTCTGCCCTCCCACATTTTCACCAGTTTCAGGGCATTCCACATTTTATTAATGAAGAAACGACCTTGTTCATTGCCTGATGGATCCCACATCAGATCATTGCCGGCCGGGGAAGTGATCATGATGCCAAAGCGAACCGCATCCGCCCCGTCTTTTTCAATCATTTCCAGCAAGTCAGGACTATTCCCTAATTGCTTGCTCATTTTCCGACCTAGTTTATCCCGAACCATTCCGGTAAAATATACATCTTTAAAGGGTATTTCTTTTTTGTATTCATATCCGGCCATGATCATACGTGCTACCCAAAAGAAAATAATATCCTGACCGGTGACTAAGGTGGTTGTAGGGTAATAGTATTCAATATCCCTGTTGCCGGGATTACTGATGCCTTTGAACACTTCCATAGGCCAGAGCCAGGAGGAAAACCAGGTGTCCAGGCAGTCTTCGTCCTGCTTTAATACAGGTTTCGGGTTTCGAGTGGCGAGCAGAGAGTTGTCCTGGCTCGTAGCTCGTTGCTCGTAACTCATTGCTTGCAGTTGAGCTTCTTCCTCTGTTGCGGCCACATACACATTCCCGGCTTCATCATACCAGGCCGGGATCTGTTGTCCCCACCATAACTGCCGGCTGATACACCAGTCTTTTATATTATTCAGCCAATGGCTGTATGTGTTCTTCGTCTTTTCCGGGTGAAAACTGATCTTATCATTCATTACGGCTGATAAGGTTTCCGGATTACGGTTAAGAAATTCCTGCATGTTCATAAACCATTGCAGACTTAATCTTGACTCGATAATCGCCCCGGTTCGTTCACTGGTGCCCACCTGTCCTTTATATACTTTCGTTTTCTCTAACAAACCCAGTTGCCCGATATCTTCCGCCATTTTTATTCTCAGATCAAAACGGTCTGTTCCAGTATAGGAAAGTATGAGTTGGGATGGATGATCATCGGCCAGTTCTTCTGCCGTGAATTTGCCCTCTTCATCCAGCGTATTCAGTGCTTTCAGGCCATGTTTTTTTCCGATTTCATTGTCATTTTTGTCATGGGCCGGCGTGATCTTTAGGGCCCCTGTTCCAAACTCCGCATCCACATATTCATCGGCAATAACGGGTATTTTCCGGTTGATGAGGGGTACGATAACTTCTTTTCCGACCCAGGATGAATAACGCTCGTCAGCCGGATTCACACAAATGGCAACATCACCGAGAATCGTCTCCGGTCTTGTAGTGGCCACTGTAATAAATCGGGTGGCATCTTCTGCCAACGGGTATTTTACATAATACAACCGGGAGTCAATTTCCTTAAAAATGACTTCTTCATCACTCAATGCTGTTTTACTGGCAGGATCCCAGTTCACCATTCTCAGTCCGCGGTAAATAATTCCTTTTTTGTACAGGTCAATAAATACACTGATCACTGATTGGTAATAATCAGGATCCATGGTAAAGGAAGTGCGGTCCCAGTCGAGACTGCAGCCCATTTTTTTTAATTGCTGAAGAATGATCCCGCCATATTTTTCTTTCCATTCCCAGGCATACTTCAGGAATTCTTCCCGGCTGAGAGAGGATTTGGCAATACCTCTCTCCCGCAGCATGTGAACCACTTTGGCTTCGGTGGCAATGGAAGCATGGTCGGTTCCCGGTACCCAGCAGGCATTTTTTCCCTGCATACGGGCCCTGCGGATCAGGATGTCCTGGATGGTATTGTTGAGGCAATGCCCCATATGCAGTACACCGGTTACATTTGGGGGTGGGATTACAATGGTATAGGGTTCCCGGTGATCGGGTTCACTATGAAAATAGTTTTTGTCCAGCCAATGCCGGTACCATTTTTCTTCTGCGGACTGATGTTCAAAGTTTTTGCTGAGTTCCATACGTGCTGCCTTATAATTATTCCTTTACATCCACCAGCTGTTTTTAGTGAGTGGTGTAAGGGCGCAAATTTACCGATTTGCGGAGAAAACCGGGCAGAAAGAAGGAGAGGCGCTGCGATTATCCGGCAGGGGGCATATTGCGTTTAATTTCATCGCATATATATACTTTCCCCTGGTGGACTGCCAATATACCGTGATTGATTTCTTCAAGTGAGGAAGTTTTGGTTAAGAAGCCCCTGGCGCCTAATTGGAGTAACCGGGTTGCGTATTTCGGCTGGTTATGTACCGATAGCCCGATGATTTTAATTTCAGGCATCATGGTGTTTACGCTTTTTGTCACCGCAAAACCATCAAGTGGAGCCATGTTGATGTCCACCAGCAGGATATCCGGTTTTAAAGAAGGGATATTCTCCAGGGCCTCAGCGCCATTGGAATAATCAGCCACGATCTCGAAACGGGGATTGTTTTCCAATAATAATTTCCAGGATTCACGAACCAGCGGGTGGTCATCCACCAACATGATACGGATAAGTTCATCTTTCATATACTAACCAGCTTTTAGACCTGACCCTTTCGGGTTTAAATAGGTCTTGCACAGAAAGGGATGTTTTCTTAAACGTCTGGTATTTCTTTAGGAAGGAGATTAGTAGTTATCTTTAATTATCAGCTACTTATAAATAATAAGTAAATTTACGTATACAAATATGCAGTAAAAATACTGTAAAATAAAAGTAATACTACTTTGTTTATTTACCAAGGAAAAATACGGTTTTCTTTTTTTCTCTCCTTTTGAAACTGAAAATCAGCGTCTTTTCCAGTTGTTTTTACAATTACCTTCGCTGGAAATTTTTCAGCCGGTTCCGGCGATTAAAAAGCTTTATATGAAAAGAGCAATCAATTCCTGGTTTAGTCCCTCCCTGAATAAAGAAATGCCCATTGCCACTTATGGTGATTATGGGTTTGCCTTATTACTTGTTCCTACTGCGGCGGCGGATTACCTGGAGTATGAGCGTTTTCAGCTGATGGAGCATATCGCCAGTCATATCAATGGAGGGAAGGTGAAAGTCTTTTCAATAGACAGTATTAACAATGAGAGCTGGATGAATAACCATGTGGATCCCCGGCATAAAACCTATCGTCACCAGCAGTGGAACAATTATGTATATAATGAAGTAGTGCCTTTTATCCGGCACAATACCAGTGCGGATACGCCCATCATTACCTGCGGGGCTTCTTTTGGGGCGCTGCACAGTATGAATTTGTTTTTGAAAAGACCGGACCTGATCAATGGCGTGATTGCAATGAGCGGTGTGTATGACCTCACTGAATACAGTAAAGGTCATTTTGATGAGGATGTGTATTTCAACAGTCCGATGCATTTTATGCCCAACCTGAATGATCATGCAGTCCTGGAACAGATCCGCCGCAGCCATCATCTGCATATTCTGACGGGGAGTGGTCCTTATGAAGACCCTTCCAGCAGTGGCCGGTTTGCGAAAATTCTCTATGATAAAGGGCTTCATTATGAACTGGATATCTGGGGGCAGGAGTGGCCGCATGACTGGAATACCTGGAAGGCGATGTTACCCCATTATCTTTCTACCAGGTTCTGAAGTAGTTGATCAAACTCCTTTCCGGGGATCATCCGGGCGCCCAGGCTCTCGAGGTAGCCGGTGTGTACCTGGCAATCGATCAGGGAGACTCCTTCCTTTATCAATTGTTCCGTGTATTTGATAAATGCATAACGGGAGGCGTTGCTTTCCTTACTGAACATGCTTTCCCCGAAGAATACCTTACCCAACCGGATACCATACAAACCGCCGGTCAGCTGGCCATTCTTCCATACCTCGGCACTGTGCGCATACCCGATTTCATGCATTTTTATATAGGCTTTTTCCACTTCATCAGTAATCCAGGTGCCTTCCTGTCCGGGCCGGAAACTGTTTTTACATTGGTGAATCACAGCAGCAAAAGCGGTATTGGTCGTAAACTCAAAGGCCTGTCTGTTCAGCAGGGGTTTCATACTCCGGGCAATTTTTAGTTCATCCGGAAATAGAACAAACCGGGGATTGGGGCACCACCAGAGAATAGGTGAGCCTTCATACCAGGGGAAAATGCCATGCCGGTAGGCTTCGAGCAAACGGGCAGGGGAGAGATCCCCGCCGATAGCCAACAAACCATCCGGATCTGCCAGGTGTACCGGCGGAAAATGAATCTCATTATCAAGTATAAATAGGGACATGAACAGGGCTTATCCCGCCACTACTTCAATAGTCGCGTTGATGCCTCTTTCTGTAATGGCATCGCAAAAGGGTTTCAGGTCGTCATAGCTGCCATTTTTAACGGCATATTTTCCCCGGAAATGGATGATATAGGAACATTGTTCAGCCTGTTCATGGGTATGGCCACATACCGTCATCAGTGTCTCAATCACCCATTCGAAAGTGTTGACTTCGTCATTCCATACAACCAGGTGACAGGGGTCTTCGGTGTCGGTAAGCAGATCCACCTCATCCAGGGTATCCGTTTCAATTGCGGGCGTAACATTCAGCATGGGTGCAAAAATAGAAACAATTGGGAATTTTAATAATGAGTGCTCCTGAACTTTATGTATTTAAGTAAAAACCGGGATGTGTAAGGGGAATTGACCCTGGGGTGTATTTTCTTAAAGCAGTGAATGCTAAAGAATTGAATGATTGAAATGAAACGAAAGGGGATATCATAAAAAAAGTCCGCCTTAAAAGGCGAACTTTTTGTGGGAGTTGACGGGTTCGAACCGCCGACCCTCTGCTTGTAAGGCAGATGCTCTGAACCAGCTGAGCTAAACTCCCGTTTTAGGGACGGCAAAGATAGGGGTTGTGGGGTTTTCAGACAAAATATTTACTGGTTTTTTTAGACAGTTTTTTCAAACAAAAAGCCCCGGTTTGAATAACCGGGGCTTTTTTATTTTTCTGTTATCAGATTACTGTTTGATCAGTTTATGCGTTACACCATCAGATAATTTCATCCAGTACATACCGGCTTGTAATCCGGAAAGGGATACAGGCTGTTGCATGGAGCTGATTGATACCTGGCGAACCAGTTTGCCTTGCATGTCGGTCAGATAAGCAATGGTACCGATCAGGCGGTTGTCAGCCAGTTCGATGGTAACAATATCCGTTGTGGGGACAGGATAGACCAGGGTCTTGTTACTGGCAAACGTCACTGTTCTGATATCAGTGAACTTAGTGCGGCTGTCATTATCCACCTGTTTCAGGCGGTAATAATTCACGCCTTTAACCGGTGTCGCATCCATAAAGTAATAACTGCGGGCGAGGTCACTGTTACCGGCCCCGGCTACAAAGCCAATCACCGTCCAGTTTAGTCCATTAGTGGAACGTTGTACTTCAAAACCGATATTATTAATCTCGGTGGCGGTGGTCCAGAACAGACGGGATTGAGTTCCTTCTTTCTTTACATTAAATGTAGTGAACGTTACAGGCAGGATACTAAATACGCCAATTTCAAAAGTAAAAGCGGCTTCATCACCATCATTGCTGGCGATATTCACCACTGCCGTTTTTGGTCCGGCTGAAGAAGGAGTATAAGTAACATCAAAAGTTGTGGATCCTCCACCTGTTACCGGTGAAGTCGGAGCGGCTGTTACGGCGAATTCGGAAGCATTAATACCGGTTATAGTCGGGGCTGAAAAAGTCAGATCGGCATTACCGGTATTCTGAATGGTAAAAGTCCGGGTGATGGTGGTACCGGTTCCAAAATCAGTGAAATCGCTTGAAGACGGGGTCACATCACCGATATTTATACAATTACCGTTTCCTACTAAATTAATATTAGGGAATGTACCGGCACAGGTACCGGCTACACCATGACCAAATCCGGCTTCTGCCATCCAGTTAGAGGTAGCGCCGTTCAGTGCAAAGCCCACCAGTGTACCATTGTTGGGAATGCAACGGTCAGCTGCATCCAGCAAAGTGGTAATACCAGCATTGTTGGCACCGCTTACGCCCTGGTTAAAACGATAATAAGCTAATAAGCCGGGTTCATCACCGGTTAATCCACAACTGCGGTTATTGGCAATTTCAGTGGCGGTACGTACTACATTCCAAACCCTTACTTCATCGATCTGGCCATCGAATTGATAGGCAATTTGTGATCCATCATTAAACGCACCAATGTAAGCGTTGGTTTCACTGTATACGCCAACCGGGTTACCAGATCCGGCTCCGGCAACAGCTGCTCCATCAATATAAAGTTGCATAAAGTTGGTGCCGGCATCATAGGTTACCGCTACATGGTACCATTGGCTGGTACTAAAACCCGTAACATCGAATATGCCAGTATAAACTGCATTATGTCCGGCACATAATTGGCCATTGACTACCCAGAAAGCAGAATTTGACCCGGAAAGAATATTATTGGTTCCGCTGGCAAATGAACGGCCATTGATCCAGGCTTCTTTGGTGTAAGAACCACTTGGAATCAAGTTGGGCAGGCTCACATAATTGGTATTAGAAGCCGCGCCTGTAGGAAAGTCCAGGGCATTCTGAGCGGAAACGACGTTCCCGGCAGCGATAAATAAAATTAACAGGAATAGCTTTGTCCGGCTAATACCGGGTCTGAACAATAAGGACCACTGAGTTTTGTAAAGAATTTTCATGCAATTCAATTTTTAGTTGTTTAATAGCGTAGGAAACTGTACCGATTAAGTGGATTTTGTCAGGATGGATTTCTGCTCTAAAAGTATAAAATTATACTATACTATAAAATTTAATTTAAGTAGAAACACCGAGTTTGAAATGCAGATCAGTTTTTTTGCTGATAATTGTATAAAATCTCTTGAAATGGCTGCAACATATTGTGAATATGTGGATAACAAAGGTAAGAATACCGTCCACCAGCATTACCATGATAAAGAATACGGGTTTCCACTTATTAATGACGATCAATTATTTGGCCGGCTCGTTTTGGAAATCAATCAGGCTGGGTTGAGCTGGGAGACTATATTGAAAAAGAAAGAACATTTTTTTAAAGTCTTTGATGGCTTTCGTATTGAAAAAGTAGCGCGGTATAGCGAAGCAAAAAAAGCAAAATTGCTGAACGACCCGGGGATTATCCGCAACCGGCTGAAAGTAGAGGCGGCTATTTATAATGCCGGCCAAATCCTGATAATTCAAAAAGAGTATGGATCCTTTCTCAACTGGCTGGACCATCATCATCCACTTACCCGGGAGGAGTGGGTGAAACTTTTTAAGACCCGTTTCCGTTTTACCGGTGGAGAAATCGTCAATGAATTTCTGATGAGCACGGGTTATCTCCCGGGTGCCCATGTAGAAACCTGCCTGATCTATAAAAAAGTATTAAAATGTAAACCCCGATGGGCCACTAAAAAAGGGAATGGAAAGGGTTAATTCGGATTGACTTCCGGCAACCGGTAATGTTGCCCGTCCAGGACAAACAACTCATCAATTTCAAATGTCCAGAAGACGCTGAGGGGGGATTTCTTCAATATTTTTTCAACTTCTTTCTTACTTTCTGCATTCAGGGTAATCCAGGAACGATGCGATTCCATACTCACCGCATAATGATCAATCGTCCCTTTATTAATCAGGAAATTGATATACGTACGGTGGGCCGGAACCTGTTCCATAAATGCCTCACTCACTTCAAACTGTATGGTAACCTGGTATTTCTGCATACTATATATAAAGACAACTTAAATGTAGGAAAGTTGCAGCGGGAGGGGAAAGAAAGTTATGCAGACACAGGTAACAGTCGGCAGTAGGCAGTCGGCAGTAGGCAGACGGCAGCCAAGATCAGTAATGAAGCCGGCAGGGAATTTACTACTATAGAGGTTTTTACTTTTTACTTTTGAATTTTGACTTGCTGAATAATCTGGGGTAAAAAAAACCCTAAAAGATGATTATCTTTTAGGGCTTAGTTCTCCTTCGCTTTTCATCCACCGAAGTTTTAACGAAGGTGGAAATGCTTCGGAGAAGAACGTGGAACGTACTGGACTCGAACCAGTGACCCCTACTCTGTCAAAGTAATGCTCTGAACCAACTGAGCTAACGTTCCGGTTAATAACCCATTTAAAACGGGGCTGTAAAAATAAGCGCTTTACTTAAATATTCCATGCCACAATATTATTGACCCATTCTTCCCGCCAGGGAGTGGTGATGCGGATATAATTATCCGTATATCCTTCCATCATCCCGTTTTTATCCTGGTGTTCAAAAAGAACTTTACGGGACTGTCCCTGATGCTGCCCGGTAAAATACTGCATCTTCATGTAAGAAAGATTACGCAGCGTCTTGTTCCGTTCATTCCGGACAGACATGGGTACCACCGGACTGATCTCCAGTGCCTGAGTATTATCTCGTTCTGAATAAGTGAAAACATGGAGGTAGGAGACATCCAGTGAATGAAGAAATTCATAGGTTTCCCTGAAATCATCTTCTGTTTCTCCTGGAAATCCAACAATCACGTCCACGCCGATTGCACAATGAGGCATCAGTTTTTTAATCAGACTGACCCGCTCCGTATATAATTCCCGTTTGTACCTTCTGCGCATAGCCCCCAGGGTCTTATTGCTGCCGCTTTGCAGGGGAATATGAAAATGGGGCATAAACTTATCGCTATTGGCTACAAATTCAATGATTTCATTGGTTAACAGGTTCGGCTCGATTGAGGAAATCCGGTAACGACTGATGCCGGCCACTTTATCCAGTTCTTTGACCAGTTCAAAGAAATTCTCTTCCCGGCCGCTTAGCGGCATGGTAGCCCCGCTGCCATCCGGTCCTTTCCCAAAATCCCCCAGATTGACCCCCGTTAGTACAATTTCCTTCACGCCGCCTGCGGCCAATTCCTCCGCATTACGGACTACATTGGCAATACGGTCACTCCGGCTTTTGCCCCGGGCCATAGGAATGGTGCAGAAAGAACAGGTATAATCACAGCCATCCTGCACTTTAAGAAAAGTGCGGGTACGGTCATTTACGGACCAGGAAGAATGAAAACCGGAGACTTCTTCAATATCACAACTGCAGATCTTTGCCGGATCTCCCTTGGCCAGTTCCCGGATATGCCGGGCGATATTAAACTTTTCGGCAGCCCCCAGTACGAGGTCCACCCCCGGAATCGAAACGATATCCTGTGGTTTCAGCTGGGCATAACAGCCAGTGATCACTACAAAACTTTCAGGCGCTTTCCGTTGAATTCTTCGAACCAACTGACGACATTCCTTATCCGCATTTTCGGTAACCGAACAGGTATTGATTACATACACGTCGGCCAGGTCGTCAAACTCTTTCTTTTCAAAACCCTCCAGTTCCAGCATCCGGGAAAGGGAAGAAGTTTCCGAAAAATTAAGTTTACAACCGAGTGTATGAAAGGCAACGGTTCTTGATTCTGACATACCTGATTTCCCTGCCATTTTTCATTACGTCCATAAGTTTAGGGACGGGGTTAATGCAGGGAGCCGGCAAAGATACGAGGAAGACGGGAGCCGGGGAAATGAAGAGCAACCAAACTGACCCCATCCTGCCCAATTTCCTTATTTTTATCCAAATGTTTGAAAGTGAATAAGAAGTGGGTTCCCTATTTATTAATGGGGCTGATGCTGCTGGTGATTATTGTCGTTAAACAATGCAGGAACAGCCCGTCACCGGCTCCCAAACCCGTGGTGACCGATAATAACCGTCCCAAAGATCCGGCCAGCAATCCGACAGACCGGGACAAGGGCTTTGACCGACGGGTATCCTACCTGGAATATTCCAACCATGCGAAGTGCCGGATGCAATGCCGGAAGATTTCACAGGCAGAAGTGGAAGAAATCATGCGGGACGGGAAGATTAATTATAATAAAAGCGATCTGCAAAATGCCCGTTGTCCACGTTATGCCGTGGAAGGGCTCACCCGGGATGACCAACGGGTAAGAATCGTGTATGCACAATGCAATGATAAGACTGTGGTAGTAACCGTAATAGACCTTGAAACGGATTTTAAATGTGATTGTCCAGGCGATGATGATAAATATAAAAACAAGAAATAGATGAAGGGCTTGATATTGTTGCTGAAGGCGGTTTATTCTATTTACGCGTTTATCGTATTCGTGGCCATCATGCTGCTCGTATTCCCCTTCAGTATCCTGGCCAGTTTTTTTGGCCGGATCAAAGGAGGCAACCTGATGATGCGGTTATGTATGATATGGGCGGATACCTGGTTTCTTCTTATTGGAATGCCGCATCCGAAAATATATGAATCTAAACATGATAAAAAGAAAGCTTACATTTTTGTCAGCAATCATATTTCCTATCTCGATGCGGCTATAATACCCAAAGCCATCCGTCAGCCGGTACGCCCATTGGGAAAAGTGGAAATGAGTAAACTGCCGGTCTTTGGATTTATTTACCGGAATGCAATTGTTACCGTTGACCGCAGTAGTCCGGCTAACCGGGCGAATAGTGTACGAATACTGAAGTCGCTTATCAATAAAGGAATTTCGGTTCTCGTTTTTCCAGAGGGTACATTTAATATGACCAGACATCCGCTCAAGGAATTTTATGACGGAGCATTCCGGGTCGCCATCGAAACCCAGACCCCGGTAAAACCGGTTCTCTTCCTGGATGCCTATCGAAGGATGCCGTATGAAAGTATTTTCAGGATGAGCCCGGGCCGCAGCCGGATCTTGTACTTAGAGGAAATACCGGTAGAAGGTCTGTCCATGGCCGATGTACAGGTGTTAAAAGAGCAGGTTTACCGGATTATGGAGGAGAAGCTGGTTGAATATAATGCAGTCGGCAGTCGGTAGTCTGCAGTCAGGAGTCAAC
The DNA here is from genome assembly GCA_029561255.1 of Bacteroidota bacterium. Taxonomy (GTDB): domain Bacteria; phylum Bacteroidota; class Bacteroidia; order Chitinophagales; family Chitinophagaceae; genus JJ008. The sequence continues at coordinate 19,552 of JAKQJH010000198.1, forward strand.
AGCCGGTACTAAGCGGAATGCTCTTGTCACCCTGAGCGTGTCGAAGGGTGAGTAAGAAAAAGTGCATATTGGTTGGTCGTGCTTCGGCAGGCCTGCCTACCGGACAGGCAGGCTCAGCATGACAAAAGTACCGGCTCACTATGAAATAAAAATATGCACCAAAAACTTCTTAGGAGGATTTGTTATTTGTGACTTGATTTTTAGTTGGATTTTATTTCTTGGTTCTTATTTGGCTTCTTGGCATCTTTGGTTCTTGGTTCTTTTAAAAAATATATTCTTGTTTGCTGAAGTAATTATACCTGCTGCATTACCCAAAAACTACACCTGGTCGGTGCCTGCGCATTTGCAGGAAACGGCCCGGCCGGGTTGCCGTGTGGAAGTGAACCTGGGTAAGAGTAAAAAGTACGCAGGAGTGATCAAGCGGCTGCATGAGGAAAAGCCGGAATATTTCGAAACCAAGGATATCCTGAATGTGCTGGATGTGGAGCCGGTGGTATTTGAAGAACAGCTGAAACTCTGGGAATGGATCGCCTCCTATTATATGTGTAGTGAAGGGGAAGTAATGGCGGCCGCCCTGCCTTCGCATTTTAAATTGTCCAGTGAAACGATCCTGGTGTTCAATGAAGAATTCGGGGACGATTTCTCCACCCTGGATCATGATGAATATATAGTAGGAGAGGCCCTGCTGCTTAAAAAAGAATTAAACCTGAATGAGATTCAGCAATTGCTGGATTCCTCCCATGTATACCCGGTGATCAACCGGCTGATTCAGAAAAAAGTCTGCTTTGTCTGGGAAGCCCTGAAAGAAACGTATACCCCCAAACGCGAAACCTATATCCTGCTCAATCCTGAGTATGATAATGAGGAGAAACTCTCCGACCTGCTGAATAACTGGACCCGGGCACCCAAACAGATGGAACTCCTGCTTAGTTATCTCCACCTGGTTAAAACGGAAGGGGAAGTAACGAAAACGGCGCTTCTGAAAAAATCAGGAGCTTCCGATGCCCAGCTCAAAGGTTTGGTCGAGAAACATATTTTACGGGCAGAGAAAAGGGTAGTGGATCGTATCCGTTACCTGCCTAAAAATGTAAGTATCGATTTTACCCTTTCCGAAGCCCAGGAAAAGGCGTTGAAGGAGGTACAGGAAAGCCTGTTGGTAAAACCGGTTTGTCTCCTGCATGGCGTAACCTCCAGTGGAAAGACAAATATATACATCCGCCTGATCGAGGAATATATCAAACAGGGTAAACAGGTCCTTTACATGTTACCCGAAATTGCCCTGACCTCGCAGGTGATCCGGCGGCTGCAAAAGCATTTTGGTGGTTATATCGGCATCTATCATTCTAAATTTTCTCAGAATGAACGGGTGGAGATCTGGAATAAAGTAAAGAACGGTGAACTGCGGGTGATACTCGGGGCCCGTTCTTCTGTTTTCCTGCCATTTCAACAGCTGGGTTTGCTGATTTGTGACGAAGAACATGATACTTCTTTCAAACAACAGGAACCAGCTCCACGGTACAACGGTCGGGATGCGGCTATCTACTTTGCCTCACTCTTTGGTGCCAAAGCCGTACTGGGCAGTGGTACCCCCTCGGTGGAAAGTTATTACAACGCGGTAAGCGGTAAGTACGGACTCGTTGAGTTATTCCAGCGCTATGGCGATCTGCAACTGCCCCCGATTCAGTTTGTGGATACCCGCAGTATCATCCAGAAAGATAAATCCAAGATTATCCTTTCCCCGGCCCTGGTGGAATCCGTTAAACAGGTATTGGAACGGGGGAGACAGGTGATCCTTTTCCAGAACCGGCGGGGATATGATCCTTACCAGATCTGCAGTGTGTGCAGCTGGATTCCCCAATGTAAATATTGTGATGTATCACTGACATTTCATAAACTGAGTAATAAACTGGTTTGCCATTATTGCGGCACTACTTACCCGCCCGTGTATACCTGCGCGGCCTGTGGCAGTGATAAATTTCTACAACGGAATTTCGGTACGGAGAAGATAGAAGAACAACTGCAGGAGACATTTCCCGAAGCAAAAGTGGCCCGGATGGATATTGATAGTGTGCGGGGGAAGAATGCCCATGATATCCTGATCCAGCAGTTTGAACAGAACCGGGTGGATATCCTGGTCGGCACACAAATGGTGGTGAAAGGACTTGATTTTGATAATGTAGACCTCGTAGGTATACTGGATGCAGACGGCCTCCTGCATTTTGCCGACTATCGGGTGAATGAACGAGCCTTCCAATTGATGGAACAGGTGAGTGGCCGGGCCGGACGGAAAGAAGAAACCGGAAAAGTGCTGGTACAAACATCCCAGCCCCAACACCCGTTGCTGCAGATCGTACAACGGCATGATTACAAAGCCATGTTTGCCGAGGAAATTAAAAAAAGGAAAGAGTTCGCCTATCCTCCTTTCACCCGAACGATTCACCTGACCTTCAAACATAAATTCAAAGAAGTGGTGGAACGGGCGGCGGTTACTTTTGCAAATAACCTCAAGATAAAGTATGGTAATTACCTGGTAGGACCAGCCGAACCGGTAATCGGTCGTATCCGCAATCAGTTTTTAATGGAACTGCTCTTCAAGCTACCCCGCGATAGTAAGACGATCAGCCAGTGTAAAAAGGATATCGTGGAACAGGTGGCGGTATTGCACAATGAGAAGTCTTTCAGGAGTGTGACCGTGGTGGCGGATGTTGATGCGGTCTAGTCGGGAGTCAGGAGTCGGGAGTCGGGAGTCAGGAGTCGGGAGTCGGGAGTCAGGAGTCGGGAGTCAGCTGCCCCTCTTAAGAAAATTCGTCAGTTGTTAAAACCTGAATCCTATACCAAAACGGAGGTTGTTTCTCCGGCCATCATTGATGTCGAAGAATTGATCGTTGAATTGCCTGGACAGTCCGATAGAGTAGCGCCCTTCGGCAAAGATTTGTTTGGTGAAAAAGTATTGGGCACCGGTTTCGAGTGAAATGCCGGTAAAGCCGGATTTACTTTGTTTTTGACGGTCAAAATTGTCGGCGGCAAAATCCAGTTTTGGCCCCAGGAATACGGCAACCCGGTTGCTTAGCATTTGTTTGAGGTGTATCGTGGCTTCAATAAAATGCCAGTCATTTACCCAGGAGAACATAAGTTCATTCATCAGTAAGGTGGTAGCTCCGATATGGTTTTCCGTGAAAAGCCCACCATACAAAGTGGAGCCCACAAAACCGGTTTTGTCCCCATCTGTTTCAACTCCGTTTATAACGGTATGGTTGAATCCTCCTTTAATGCCAAACCAGGATTTTTTTTCTTTTTGGGCAAATAAGGTGCTGCAGGACAAAAGTCCGGCAAGCGCCAGGATGAGTGTTTTTTTCATGTTCTTTGTTTGTTGTCCGTAGTGCCGGAGTCCAGCCCGGTAATCCTATATAAACGAAAAGGGTAGGCGGATATTGTAAATAGATGATCAGTGCTCAGTTCTTAGTATCCGGATCTTTGACCGCATTCACCATGGCTTTAGCTACCTCACTGGCTTTCACAGGTCTGTACCTGGCAGGTAACAGAAAAGAAAAAAGGGGCATCAGCCAGGCAGCGAGCTTTTCTCCTGCCCTGAATTCTTTCCGGTTCCCGATCAGCAGGGAAGGCCGTAGAATATAGACTGATTCAATACCCGAGGCCTGCACGGCTTCTTCCGTTTCTCCTTTTAATTTCAGGTAAAAATTACGGCTCTTGCTGTCCGCACCAACTGCAGATACCAGTACAAATTTTTCACAGCCACAGGCCTTGCCCAGTTGCGCCGCCTGTACGGCAATGTCATAGTCAATTTTGCGGTAAGCTTCTTTATCACCTTTCATTTTCTTCATCGTGGTACCAATGCAACAGAAGATCACATCGGTTCCTTCCAGTGCCAGGCG
>JAKQJH010000222.1 GCA_029561255.1 Bacteroidota bacterium
GATACCGGAAAGTTCAGGACGCCTTCGCTGCGGGACGTGATGCGTACAGGTCCCTGGTTTCATGATGGCTCAGAAAATAATATGGACAGTCTTATTTTCCGGTTTCATCAGAACAGCCCGGGCCCCAATGGTGTATTCAGACCCCTGAACCTCAGCAGGAAAGAGCAACAGGACCTCCGGGCTTTCCTGGAGGCATTATCAGCTCCACCTGTTCCTTTTATTCGCCCGGCTTTACCGCAATAGGCAACTATTTCAACTGAAAACCTATCTTTGTTTATACACAAAAATCAATTCAAAAAAGATACACATGAAAAAATTCCTTTTAACACTTTTTGTAGCCGGTTTTGGTTTTATGGCAAATGCCCAGCCTCCTGAAGGTGAAGCCAAACCGGGTGAATGGTATGGCGATAAAGTAACCACTGAAGGCGCGGTAAACCTGACCGATGTGGTAGCCAAACTGAATGGGGGAGCCGAATTCCCGGAAGTTAAGATCCAGGCGAAGATTGTGGAAGTATGTCCCAAGAAAGGCTGCTGGCTCAAACTCGAACTGGCGAATGGCGAAACAGCGATGGTTAAAATGAAAGACTATGGTTTCTTCCTGCCCCTGGCAGCTAAAGGTAAAACTGTGGTTATTGATGGTAAAGTGGAACTGAAAACCACTTCCGTGGCTGAACTGAAACATTATGCCGAAGACGCTAAAAAATCAAAAGAAGAAATAGACGCAATCACTCAGCCGGTGAAAGAAGTGAAAGTACTGGCGAAAGGGATTGTGGTGGTGAAGTAATCAACGACCTTATTTATACAAGGGCTGCTCCGGAAAGGAGCAGCCCTTTTTTTATGCTTTCCGTTTTGCGTAAACCAATTTCCCGATACGGGAGGGATGGGTCATCCCTGCATTTTAGTTTTGTTCCCGCAAGAATAAGGTGTTAAACGAAATATCATTGAAATGAAAACAACCACGCTGCTTATCGCTTTTCTTCTGTTTATATTACCCGTAACCATGGCCCAGGATTTTAAATCGACGCTCAGCGGTACCGTACTCACCAGCGACGGGAAACCGGCCTCGATGGTTAGTGTCATCATTAAAGAGCTTAAAAAAGGGGTCATAACCAACGAAAAGGGGGTCTTTCAGTTCAAGAATATTAAAGAGGGACGGTATACGATTATTGTTTCTTTTGTGGGACTGGAAACCATAGAAACTATAGCGGAATTTAACGGAAAGGATAACCGGTCATTTGATTTTGTGTTGCATGAAAACCAGCACGAACTCGATGAAATCGTGATTACCTCCGGGTATACAGCCAACGAAAGGAAAATGACTACCGGGAAAATCAATATCCGCCTGATGGACCTCCCGCAGGCCGTTACAGTTATCAGTAGAGAAGCGATTGAGCGGCAACAGGCCCTGCATATCAGTGATGTGTTGCAGCAAGTCAACGGTGTGTACCTGATGGGAAATACGGGTGGCTTCCAGGAAGAAATTGCCGCCAGGGGATTTTCTTTTTCCAGTTCCAATACATTTAAAAATGGAGTACGCTTCAACAATGCCATTATGCCGGAAATGAGCAGCATTGAGAAACTGGAATTTTTAAAAGGAGGCAGTGCGATCCTGTTTGGGAATGTGGCTCCCGGTGGCATCATGAATATTGTGACTAAAAAACCCAAATTTGAACAGGGTGGGGAACTGAGTTTCCGGACCGGAAGTTATGGATTCTATAAACCTTCCCTGGATGTGTACAGTGGTTTTGGTAAAAAGAAACAGGCCGCATTCCGGGTAAATACTGTTTATGAAAAGGCGCAGAGTTTCCGGGATTATGTATCGTCCGAACGTTATTATATTAATCCATCCCTTTTATTTAACCTGTCTTCAAAAACAGAATTGTTAATCCAGGGGGATTACCTGACTGATAACCGGACACCGGATTACGGTACAGGGGCGATCAATTATACAGTAGCCCAGGTGCCCAGAAATACCTTCCTGGGTAATGCCTGGAACTATAACAAAGTCCGGCAAACCACGGCAAATGCCACCCTGACTCATCATTTCAATAAGCAATGGCAACTGACCAGTATTGCCGCTTTCCAGCAATACAAAAGCAATCTGTTTGCTGCTTCCAGGCCTAACACCAACAGTAGCTTTGTACAGTCTGATGGTACCTGGATCCGGGGACTTCAGAAAACAAGTACAGATGAAAACTATTTCCTGCTCCAGGCCGACCTGAACGGGAAGTTCAGTCTTGGCAGCACGGAACATACCCTCCTGGCAGGCATAGATGCCGACCTATACCGCACCAAAGCCGGCACATTTGTTACAAACGGTTACAATAATGCATTAGCCAACGCAAGTATCCGGAATAAAAACATTTATGATACGATCAATATATTCGATCCCTATGGAGCTTCCTACACCAAACGGAATGATATTCCTGACCTGGCTCCGAATCTCTTAACCACCAGTCCTGTGCAACGCACCGGTATTTATGTACAGGACCTGGTCAGTATTTCTGAAAAATTCAAATTACTCGCCGGCCTTCGATACAGTATTCAGCAAAACCGAAAGGCTTCAGTCGATACATTGGCGAAAGGAACCAGGGGCTATATTAAAGCCTATACCACGGATGCATTCAGTCCGCGTGTAGGCCTGGTATACCAACCAAAGAAAACCATCTCTCTTTTTGTCAGCTATACCAACAACTTCAGTCCGAATACCGGGGTAGATACCCTCAATAATCCCCTGAAGCCTTCCATTATTGACCAGGTAGAACTGGGGTTGAAATCCGACCTGTTTCATAAACTGCTCACGGTAAACTTCACCACATACCTGATCCGTAACAGTGATTTTGCCCTGGCCGTGGTGAATCCGCCGGCTGCTGTACCGGCCGCCCGGGAACTGGTGGGCGAAGTGACCAGCAAAGGAATTGAACTGGATATCACTACCCGATCCCTTAGCGGATTCGTTTTTATAGCAGGATACAGTTATAATGATACACGATATACCCGGTCAAACGGCCATAATAGTTCAGTAAGGGCAGGGGATCGTCTGCGGTATAATCCATCTCATACCGGCAATGCCAGTCTCTTCTATACGTTTGCAGGAACCTCCGTATTGAAAGGGTTCAATCTCGGTATCGGTTCATTTTATGTGGGTGACCGGCTGGCCGGAAGAAACACCACCAGCACTAATCCAGGGTATAAATTAATGGCAGTCCCTGATTATCTTTTAGTCGATCTTTTCGCCGGATATGCAATGGGAAAATATTCTGTCAGACTAAAATGCTCCAATCTGACCAATAAGCTGAGTTATAATGTACATGATGATAATAGCGTGAACCCGATCGCTCCAAGGCAGTTCTCCGCCACAGTGACTTATAAATTCTGATCAGTCTGTGGGCTGATCCTTCCGGATGCATCGGATAGTTTAAGAAATACAACTATCCGGTGCATTGTTGTTTAAACAATGATGACGCTACTCAATATCCGGACTGATTTTAAAACGGACCTTGTCATCTTTTTGTCAAAGATGACAAGCTTTTAAGAAGCTGACAATCAGATGATAAATCTCATCATTTCGTGGAGAATCTTTGTGCCCGAAATGAAAATTATGAGAAAAATTCACCTTTTTACCGCAACGATTCTTTTCCCGATGGCCCTCCTGGCCCAGCCCGGAAAAAGAGCTTTACCAGAGGATACCACCCGTGCAAAAGAGATGGAAGCGATTGTGGTAACCGGTCAATACAGACCTCAGTCGGTCAGAAATTCAGTCTACCAGGTTAAAGTAATCAGCCGCGAACGGATCGAAAAACAGGGAGCTACCAAACTCCAGGATGTTTTAAGAAACGAACTGAACCTGCGTTTCTCCCAGGATCTGGCCACCGGCGGATCGGCTATATCCATGCTGGGTCTTAGCGGTCAAAATGTAAAAATTCTCTTAGATGGTTTACCGGTTACCGGCCGCCAGGGGGTGAACAACGAATTTGATATCAGTCAGCTGGACATCAACAGCATCGAACGGATTGAACTGGTGGAAGGCCCCATGTCAGTAGTTTATGGCGCCGACGCCCTGGCCGGTGTAATTAATATTATCACGAAAAAAGCAGAAAATGCCCGGTTCTCTGTGAGTGCCCGCCTGCATGAAGAATCGGTAGGGAATGAATATGGACTGAGTAATGGCATTCACAATCAGCAACTGGGCCTTACCTGGAAAAAGAAAAACTGGGAAGCCGGCGGAAGCGTGGCCCATAACTTTTTTGGTGGATGGAAAGATACCGCCGTCGCCCGCGAACTGGTATGGCATAAAAAAGATCAGCGCCTGGTGAATGGCTTTCTCGGCTATAATAACGGTAAACTCAACCTTCGCTACCGTATCGACGGACTGGATGAAGTAATTACCAATCCCGGTAATTTCCTCCCCTTTCCCGACGCCATTACCGGCGATACATTGGCGTATGACCAGGAATACCTGTCACGCCGGCTGATGCACCAGTTTCAGGGCAGCTATTTTGCCAACAACAAACTCAATTTCCAGTTGCAATCGGCTTTTACTGATTATCGTCGCCAGGTATACTCCACCACCCTGAATAAAACAGATGGGGATGTAAGACTGGATATGGGTGAAGGACGTAACTCCGTAGTGAATTTTACCGGATTTACCTTAAGAGCTACTGCCGCCTATAAACTGAATACCATATTCAGTTTTCAGCCAGGTGTGGACCTCAACCTGGATAAAGGGGATGGGGAACGACTGAAAGCCGGTTCCAATGAAGTCAATGACTTTGCTTTCTTTCTTAGTTCAGAGATCACACCCAATACAAAAATTAATATACGTCCGGGTCTGCGGGTCATAAAAAATTCGGTATACGATGCGCCCCCGGTCATTCCCTCCATTAATACCAAATTCCAGTTGAGTGAGGCCCTGGATCTCCGGGTATCTTATGCCCGTGGTTTCCGTTCACCTTCCCTGCGTGAACTGTATTTCAGTTTCTTTGATGCCAATCACCAGGTGGTGGGCAATCCGGATTTGAAAGCCGAAACCTCGCATAGTTTCACCGGCGCGCTAAGCTGGAAGAAAAAACTGAATGACGACCTCCGCTTCACTGCACAGCTGGGAGGCTTTTACAATGATGTCCGCAACCAGATCGACTATGTATTTACCCAGACCTCAGATACGGCCCGTCTTTATAATATATTAAGAAGTAAAACAGCCGGTGCAAATCTTACGACCGGACTGACTGCCGGTAACTGGTCCCTGGCCGCCGGCGCATCCTATACCGGTTTTTATAATGATCAGTACGAGGCGGATAAATCACTCAGTGAATTGCTCTGGTCGGCCGAAGCCAACCTCAATGCCACGTATAGTTTTACAAGGATCGGACTGGACCTGAACCTGTTCTATAAATTTACAGGTAAGCGTCCCCGTTATGTAACCAGTGGTCCCGATATCGTACTGTCTGAGCAGGAGGGTTTCCATATGGCCGATTTTACGGTGAACAAAAAACTGACTTCATTCCTGAGGCTCAATGCCGGGGTGCGCAACCTGCTGAATGTAGACCGGATCCGGAGCAGTTTTATTGCCGGGGGTATTCATACCGGCGGCGGACTGAGTGTGGCCACCGGCCGCTCGGCTTTTGCTTCCCTGCTGTTTAACTGGAATAAAAACTAATCATACTACAACATTTATACAATGAAACAAAAATTCAACGGACTCGCCCTGCTGGCCATCGCGTTATTGATCCTGGGAGCCGGCTGCCGTAAAAGGTCGGCCGATCTCCCGGACACCTATGTGGCGTTCGAATCATCCGAACAGGGAATTACCGCAACGGAATCCACCATTACGGTAAAACTCAAGTTGTCCCGTTTTACGGATTCCACTCTTCCGGTTACGGTTCAATTGGCCGAACAGGACCTGGCCTATGGTACAGATTATACCACCGTTCCGGCTGCAACGGCAGGCAAATTGCTGGTGAATGTACCGGCAGGAGCTAATGAAGTCAGCTTTGTGCTGAATAAAGTAAACGGGGTCTTGTTTGACGGGGATGAAAAGATCGTGTTTGACCTCGGACAAACGACTCAGAAAGTTTCTGTGGGAGTAACCAGTCGGTTTACGCTCAGTTTTGCAGAGCTGATTGCCCAGCAGCCAGCCATGACCATCAATGGGGGCGGGGTGTTGTACAGTAACAAAGTATTTATGGATCTCAGTGCCAACCGGCAGACCAGTATAAACCGCAATAACTGGGATCTCGGTTTTTATACCGGTAATGATCAGTTCAGGGTCATCCTGAATTCTTCTACCGCTATGATGGCCAGGCAGCTCAATAAAAATGACCTGAACCAGGTGACAGCGGCGGATACCACCGGTTTCAGTACGGAAGTAGCCTTTAACCAGTTTGCCCCGGTCACGACTTCACTGCCTTATATCGATTATCCGAATGGCGACCTGAGCCGTACCGCAATCGCGGCGATCAGCACCACCGCGGAGGAAAACAAAGTGTATATCGTCAACCGCGGACTGGCTCCCGGTAACCCGGCTCCTGCCAGGGGCTGGAAAAAGATAAGGGTACTCCGTAATGCCAGCGGCGGTTATACGTTGCAGTATGCTGATATCAGTGCTGCAAATTTTACCAGTATCGATATTGCAAAAGACGAAAATTATTTCTTCAAATACATTTCATTTGATAACGGGGCGGCAGCCGTTGAGCCGGCCAAAAAGAAATGGGACCTGGCCTGGACCTATTTCTCCAATGTCACCAATTTCGGAGCCGGGGAAGTTCCCTATCTTTTCCAGGATATCATCCTGCTCAACCGGAATGTGAGTATTGCTAAAGTGATGAATACGACAAAAGCGTTTGCTGATTTTACAGCTACGGACGTGCCGGCACAAACCTTCCTGACTACACAGAATGCTATTGCGGCAGACTGGCGTTCCGGGGGTGGGCCCGGCGTTTCACCGGCAGTACGTTCCGACCGCTATTACATTGTAAAAGATGGCGATAATAATTATTATAAACTCCGTTTTACCGCGCTGACACAAAACGGAGAAAGAGGCTATCCTGCTTTTGAAGCCGTCTGGCTCAAAAAAGGATAAGTTTAATGGTTAATGGTGAAGGGCCTGCTATTCCTGGCGGGCCCTTTTTTATTTCCCTTCCGGAAGGGCCGTTTTATTTCGTAACTTTGCAGCCATTTTAGAATGGCTATGAGTGCTAAATACAGAGAATTTACCGGCTTAAATCTGCCTGCTTTCGAACAGGAAATCTTGTCAGACTGGACTGAAAACCAGGCTTTTGAAAAAAGTGTGTCCCTCCGGGAAGGAGCAACCCCCTTTGTTTTTTATGAAGGCCCGCCCAGCGCCAACGGGATGCCCGGGATCCACCACGTGATCTCCCGTACCCTGAAGGATATGGTGTGCCGGTATAAAACCATGAAAGGATTCCAGGTTAAACGCAAGGGCGGCTGGGATACCCATGGATTGCCGATCGAACTGGGGGTGGAGAAAGAACTGGGTATTACGAAAGAAGATATCGGAAAGAAGATTTCTGTTGAAGATTATAATAAGAAATGCCGGGAAGCTGTATTGCGCTATAAGGATAAATGGGATGATATCACCAGGAAGATGGGTTATTGGGTAGACCTGAATGATCCCTATATCACGTTCAAGAATGAATACATTGAAACGCTGTGGTGGTTGCTGAGTGAGTTGTATAAAAAAGGATTGCTTTATGAAAGTGTGAGCATCCAGCCGTATTCACCCGCAGCCGGTACCGGACTCAGTTCGCACGAACTGAATCAGCCGGGTACTTATAAGGATGTGAAAGATACGAGTTGTGTGGCCATGTTCAAGTTAGTAAGAAATTCAAGGTCAGAATTTCTATTTAAAAATAATCCTAATCCTGATGAAACTTATTTCTTAGCTTGGACGACAACCCCTTGGACTTTACCATCAAATTTAGGGTTAACTGTTGGTCCAACAATTGCGTATGTAACAATTGATACTTTCAATCCTTATACTTTTAAACGGATATCTGTAATTGTTGCTAATGAATTGATTGATAAAATATTCCCAAAAGGAAAATTTACAGAAGAAACATCTGAAGAAGCTTTTGCAAACTTCAATGGTAGTGGTGCAAAGCAAATAATTCCTTACAAAAGAGTAGTTTATGATACAGTAAGAAATCCTATTGGACTTTATTTAGGAAATGATATTAAAGATTGTAAGTATGAACAACTGCTACCTTATGAAGCTAATACACAGGAAATAATAAATTTACAATCTCATGAAATCAATCGACCACATGGCTCGATAGAGGAAATTGAAAAAGTAAAACAGAAAGATTTAGATTCAAAAAATATCAAACCTGAGCAAAGAGATTCTTTCAAGGTTATTGTTGGAGATTTTGTTACTACTGAGGATGGAACGGGTATAGTACATACTGCGCCTGCATATGGTGCGGATGACTTTAAAGTGGGAAAAGCTAATAACTTAGGAATTTTATATCTTGTTGAAAGGGATGGGAGCTTTAAAAATGGACTGGGTGAATTCAGCAACCGCTATGTAAAGAATTACAAAGATGACCCCAACTATGCGGATGTGAATGTGGATATCGCCGTGAAATTGAAAAAGGAGAACCGCGCATTTAAAGTAGAGAAATACGAACACAGTTATCCGCATTGCTGGAGAACCGATAAACCGGTCTTGTATTATCCCCTCGATGCCTGGTTCATCAAGACCACGGCCATCAAAGACCGGATGGTGGAACTGAATAAGACCATCAACTGGAAACCCAAATCCACCGGCGAAGGCCGTTTTGGCAACTGGCTGGAGAATATGGTGGACTGGAATCTCAGCCGCAGCCGCTACTGGGGAACCCCCTTACCGGTATGGCGTACCGAAGATGGCGAAGAAGTCATTTGCGTCGGCAGTATTGCCGAATTAAAGGAACTCGCTGCAAAGGCCGACTCGCAACTCGGAACTCGCAACTCGAAACTTCTTGCTGACAACTTAGATCTCCACAAGCCCTACGTTGACGAGATTATACTTATCAGCCCATCCGGCCAACCCATGAAGCGCGTACCGGACCTGATCGACGTATGGTTTGACAGTGGCGCCATGCCCTATGCCCAATGGGGATTGCCTGATACAAGCTCAAATCAGTATGGCCCGCTTTGTGCCGAAAACTTTTTCAAATATCATACTGCTTCTGAAGCCTCCCCTTTAGGGGGAGGTTTGGAGGGGGCTTCCTTCCCTGCCGATTTTATTGCGGAAGGAGTGGACCAGACCCGTGGCTGGTTTTATACCCTGCATGCAATCGCCTGCCTGGTTTTTGATTCAGTAGCTTACAAGACTGTGGTGAGTAACGGACTGGTGCTGGATAAGAATGGCAACAAGATGAGTAAGCGCCTCGGCAATGTGGTGGATCCGTTTGAAACCATTGAGAAGTATGGCGCA
>JAKQJH010000231.1 GCA_029561255.1 Bacteroidota bacterium
GGTGTAGTATACCCTTCGTGAGCCAATGCCTTAAGGACTGGTTCAGTCAATGCTAATTTTCTAAAAGCCATGATGGTTTTTAACTATTTTTTTATGGGGCTGGAAAAGACGTTGTAGTTTCTGAAACAGCGAAAGTTTAAAATAAATCTCCTGGTCTTTTTACAAGGAGAGTAGTCCACCGGCTTACAACCTGCCGGTACCTGTGTGAAGTACATTGTGGAGCAGGATGTAAAGGTAAGCAAAAAAAACGGGATAGCGGGAAATGATTCATAATGCACCGTTAAACCACTCTTATTCAGTATACTTAACTATAGCAATCGTTAAGGCTCGTTAAATCATCCTGTTCTTTACTGCATATTGAATGATCCATGGCATTAGCAATTGCTCCAGCTCTTCCCTTGGCATCGGTGGCAGCCGCTGTAGTTCTTTATAATGCGGCCAGCCGGTATCTTCCACCCAGAACAGCTGATAATAACGGGCGGGCACGAGTACAGTGCAGGTAGCCATTTGTATAAGATCAGTCTTTTCCCTTTCGTTTAACTCTTTGGGAGGCATACCTGATTCGAGTATACCTATATATAATAAGATATCATCAAAACAAGGAAGTGCTCCTGTTTTAGCTGTGATCAGGTTTTCAAGTCGTTGCCAGTGCTGGAGAAGTTCTTCTTCGGTCATCAGCAGCGAAGGTAGAATGCCGGGATGTTGGCCCCTATGATTTTGGTTGGGATGGTGGGAAAGAGAAATCAGTTATATCCCGGCGTCCTTTTGCCTGCGGCATTGTAGTAATATTATGTCCCGGCGTCCTTTTGCCTGCGGCAAAAGAGACACCGGGACATAATAAAAACCCTCCGGTAGAAACCGGAGGGAACAACTAAAAAACACTAGCTAAATGCTCGTGCCGCCCGGTGGACCCGGGGCGGACGGGGCTTCATTGGAACGAACAACGGGTGCCGGATGGGTACGGCAAAATCTTTAGTCGGGTTTCTTCCCGTCTAAGAAGGTATTAATCGTGCTGATATGACCTTGATTTTTTTCGTCAGATTTGACTTCGTAACTGCTGTAGAAACTCTCAATATGGTTATTGCTGTTATACAATTCCATATTGCGGCGGATATAAGCCGGCACAGTTTCAAACTCATTATTGGGGTCAGCAGCATTCACATTGAATGACAAGTTTCTCAACTTGTGCAAACGCTCCGCTGCCCTACGTTTTTGCTCCTCTGCTTCGTCCTGCATAGCAGGATCCTCAGCCTTGGTGGACAAAGGTGGTTGAGCCTGATGGGCATTCGGCATATCCGCCGCTGGAATGTCATCCCGCTCTACGAGCTGCATTTGCAAGTCCAGGAGTTCGTCCTGTTCTATACTGGCAGGCTTTTTTGTAGCCGGGACCGGTTCTTCGGCAGAAGTTTTTGAGGTGATTGCCTCTGTTTTTGATTCCGCGTAGATATTGGACGGTCTGGCCAGATATCCTCCCGATGCTGCAGACACCGGGGATGTACTACTAGTACTATCTTTCATACTGAGAATCATCTCAGCGTCTGTTTCTTTAATAATAATGGGGGGAACGGATTGGTGCAGCGGTTTCGAAATTATCTCTTCGCTTTGTCCCGCAGTTGACATTTTGCCCACAGTAGAATTACCTGCCGTTTCATGCGTATTATTACCAAGTATGTTTACCCGGATATCCGTTACCGCCATGGGGGTCACCGGCTCCAGTTCCCAATGAATAATCAATGGTTCTTCTGCTTCCTTGATATCGGAGAGGTCCAGTACCGGGGCCGCAACGGGAAACTCTTCCACCAGTTTGGGCATCAGGTAATCCTCTTCCTTCGCCGCCACCTGTAATGGATTTACTTTAACATCAGGAGTCTGCTCCTTTTCAATCACGGGTTGCTGAATGTCCAGTTTCTGATTGATGGAGATGACCGGTGCTTCTTCCTGCTGACCCAATACCATCACGATCTTTTCTTCCGGCTTGGGTTCTTCTTTTTTCGGAACCGGTTTGGCAAACGGATCCTTATGTTCAAAACCTGTAGCGATCAGCGTGATGCCGATCCGGTCTTCCAGCGTGCTGTCATAACCCATACCCAGGATCACATCAGTATTTTCACCGGCCTGTGAAAGCAGGTAATTCTGGATCACTTCCACTTCATCCATGGTAAACTCATGCTCACCCTGTGAAGAGTTAATATTAATCAGGATCCATTTGGCCCCGTGAATCTCACTGTCATTCAGCAGCGGAGAATTCAGTGCTTCTTCAATGGCTTTCTGTGCCCTGTTCTCTCCGGATGCTTCCGCGTTTCCGAGGATGGCCACACCGCCGTTTTTCATAACGGTACAAACGTCGGCAAAGTCCACATTGATCTGGCCGGTACTGTTGATCACATCGGTAATACACTTGGAGGCTGTAGCCAGTACATTATCCGCTTTTGAAAAAGCTTCCCGCATTTTGAGATTGCCATACTGGTGACGCAGTTTATCATTACTGATCACGAGCAGGGTGTCTACATATCCTTTCAGGGATTTGATGCCCTCTTCGGCCTGCAACTGGCGCTTCTTGCCTTCATAAGCAAAAGGTGTGGTGACAATACCCACCGTCAGGATACCGAGATCCTTACAGATTTTCGCAATAATAGGTGCACCACCGGTTCCGGTACCACCGCCCATGCCGGCTGTAATAAAGGCCATCTTGGTATTCACTTCCAGGATGCGCTTGATTTCTTCGAGTGATTCTTCCGTTGCCTGTCTGCCGATATCCGGATTAGCACCGGCACCCAGCCCCTGTGTCAGGTGTGGCCCCAGTTGGATCCGGTTCGGTATCGGGCTGCAGGCGAGTGCCTGTGCATCTGTATTACAGATCACGAAATTTACACCATCAATCTGCTGGTTGAACATGAAGTTCACCGCATTGCCTCCACCACCACCTACACCAATCACTTTCAGGATGGATGATTTTTCTTTAGGCAGATCAAAATGTATCATAGTAAGAATTTATTAGTTGGATATTTGGTTTACGCAAAGTCAAAATTCAAAAGTAAAAAGTAAAAAATCCTCAGGCTGATCAGTCGTTTCATTTTCGAGACTGTTCCATTTTTTGACTTTTGAATTTTTACTTTTTAATTTATAAGTGTTTATCTTCTTCTTCTTTAAACAGATCAATAATGCTGTCTTTGAATTTGCCCCAGAAATTACTGAGCCCTTTACGGCTTTTCACACTTTCGGCAGAAATAACATCAATGACTGGCTCCGGCACTTCTTCCTCGGCGGTTTTCTTCAGTCCTTCCGGCACATCCACTTTGCGGAAGTCCTTATTAAACTCCTTACGGTTATGCTCATAATCATCATATCCTTTCAGGATAAGACCGATACAGGTGGAATAAGTCGGCTTGGACAATTCCTCGATATGACCACCGGCCAGGTGCTCATTGGGGTAACCGATCCTGGCATTGAGCCCGGTCACATATTCAGTCAACTGGATCAGGTGTTTCAGTTGTGA
>JAKQJH010000026.1 GCA_029561255.1 Bacteroidota bacterium
AATGTCAGAACATCATATCAAATTACCGGAAGGGTCGATCGAGAAAACCACTACCACGCTGAACCTGGGTCCTACGCACCCGGCCACACACGGGGTGATGCAGAATATCCTTGAGCTCGATGGCGAAAGGATCGTTTCCACCGAACAAACTATCGGTTACATCCACCGGGCTTTTGAAAAGCTGGCCGAACGTCGTCCGCTGGCACAGATTACCACCCTGACCGATCGTCTCAATTATTGCTCTTCGCCCCTGAACAATATGGGCTGGCACCTGACCTGCGAGAAACTGCTCGGGGTGAAAACGCCAAAACGCGTGGACTATCTCCGCGTGATCATCATGGAACTGGCCCGTATCTCCGATCACCTGATCTGTAATTCTATTGTGGGTGTGGACGCCGGGGCATATACCGGTTTCCTGTATGTGATGCAGTATCGTGAACTGATTTATGAAATCTATGAAGAAGTGTGTGGCGCCCGTCTCACAACCAATATCGGTCGTATCGGTGGTTTTGAACGCAACTTCAACGATATCGCATTTCAGAAACTCGAGAAATTTCTCCGCGAATATCCAGCCGTGCTGAAAGAATTTGAAAACCTCTTCCAGCGTAACCGCATCTTTATGGAACGTACCATCGGTACGGGTGCCATCAGCGCTGACAGGGCGTTAAATTATGGATTTACCGGTCCCAACCTGCGGGCAGCAGGCGTGGATTATGATGTACGGGTGCATTCTCCGTACAGTTCTTACGAAGATTTTCAGTTTAATATACCCGTTGGTACTACCGGCGACAACTATGACCGCTGGCTTGTACGTGAAAAAGAAATGTGGGAGAGTTTGAGCATCATTGAACAGGCCTACCAGAAAGTTCAGGAATTCAAAGGAGCTGAAGCCGATGTGTTTCATGCGGATGTTCCCGAGTACTACCTGCCTCCCAAGGCTGAAGTCTATACCAAGATGGAAGCCCTCATCTATCATTTCAAGATCATCATGGGGGAGACCAACATCCCGGCCGGGGAAGTATATAATTCGATAGAAGCAGGAAACGGTGAATTAGGGTTTTACCTGGTTAGTGATGGCGGACGTTCGCCCTACCGGCTGCATTTCCGCCGCCCCTGTTTTGTATACTACCAGGCGTATGAAGAACTGATCAAGGGATCGATGCTGAGTGATGCGATCATGACGATGAGTAGTTTGAACCTGATTGCGGGGGAGCTGGACGCATAGGAAGTAAAAATTCAAAAGTAAAAAGTAAAAAATTCTAAAGCAGAGAGTGGATTAGAGATAGCACCAGCATGCAAACAGAATTTAAATTTTGAAATTGATTTAACGGGAATAAATGGTTTTGAAATAACTTAAATAGAAACAGGAAAAGCAGCTGATTGAATGTTTGTATCAGATCTGTGAGATGGATTCAGTTACAGGTTTTTTACTTTTTAATTTTGACTTTTGATTTTTTATGACAAAGTTCTCAGAAAATAAAATGAACGAAGTGCAGGGCATCATCTCCCGCTATCCCCAGGGAAAGCAGAAGAGTGCCCTGATCCCGGTGCTGCATATTGCTCAGCAGGAGTTTGGTGGCTGGCTGAGTACCGAAACCATGGACTATGTGGCATCTGTACTCCAGCTGAAACCGATCGAAGTATATGAAGTGGCGACCTTCTACAGTATGTTCAACCTGAAACCGGTGGGCAAATACATGTTTGAAGTATGCCAGACCGGTCCCTGTATGCTCAATGGCAGTGATGATATCGTGAAATATATCTTTGACACCCTGGGTATAAAACCCGGTGAGACGACTGCAGATGGATTGTTTACCCTGAAAACCGTTGAGTGCCTGGGCGCCTGTGGCTATGCGCCGATGATGCAGCAGGGTAAATACTACCGGGAACACCTGACCAAAGAAAAAATTGATGCCATTATTGCGGAATGCAGAAACACAGCCGCACAACAAAACTGATGAAAAAAATAATCACCATATTGTTTTTAAGCATGGGCCTTTCCGGCATAGCCCAGTCAAAAGACCAGGTGAAAGTACTGGCCGCATCCAAACAGTTCCAGGAAACCGTATTCGGGAGCAAGGATAGCCTGATACTGGAACGATTATTTGCCGCCACTGTTCATTATGAGCATTCAAGTGGAAAAGTGGAAAACCGGGCTGAAGCGATCCGTGGAATCAGCCGGAATAAATCAGTCTATGTGATGATACCCGATCCGTCGCCTTACAAGATCAGTAAGCAAGGAGATACACTTGTGGTGAATACCGTGCTGAAAGCGGTGGAGCAGAAAGCTGATGGAAGCAAAACGGACCTGAACCTGTCAATCGACTTGTACTGGATAAAAGAAGGAAAGCAGTGGAAGCTGACCAAAAGGGTGGCGACAAAACGGCATGAATGAAGTTCTTTGTAACGATAGTTCTTTTATGCTGGCAGATGGCCGGCCTGGCGCAGACCGATGAGGTCAAATTGACCAGTACACTGAAAGAATTTCACCAGGCCCTGGTGAATAAGAATAAGGTGTCCATCAACCAGCAAACTGATAAGGCATTGAGCTACGGTCATAGTAACGGCTGGGTGGAAACCAAGAAAGAACTGATTGAACACCTGGAAAGCGGTTATATGGAGTATAACAGTTTCCGGGAGGATAGTATAAAAGTGGAAGTGAACGGGAATGTGGCGCATGCCCGTTTTATAGCGGAAATCAATGCCACGATGGGCGGAAAGGAATTCACGTTTCAGTTGCGGGTGTTGGAAGTGTGGGTGAAGAAAGGGAAACGGTGGGTGCTGTTTGCAAGACAGGCCGTAAGGAAGTAAAAATTAAAAAGTCAAAAGTAAAAAAATCTATAGCAGGAGTCGGTTTAATGAATGGTGAATCGCTGTAATGTAAATTCGAATTGAGTGTTTTTTAATTTTTACTTTTAACTTTTGACTTGTTCTGGCCGATTCTTTAGAAAGAAGAAATTATAAAATGGGACGTAAATTATTATTAGACAAAGCGCACGTTGAAAACATCCGGCTCTACGATGTGTACCGTCGTGAAGGTGGTTACCGCAGCGTGGAGAAGGCCCTGAAATCAATGAGCCCCGACCAGGTAACGGAGGAGGTGAAGAAAAGCGGATTGCGGGGACGTGGCGGTGCGGGTTTCCCCACAGGCATGAAATGGAGTTTCCTGGCCAAACCGGAAGGAGTACCCCGTTACCTCGTGGTGAATGCCGATGAATCCGAACCCGGAACCTTCAAGGACCGCTACCTGATGGAGTTCATACCCCACCTGCTGATCGAGGGAATGATCACGGCCTCTTTTGCACTAGGCTCTAAAACTTCTTATATATATATCCGGGGGGAATATGCCTGGATCGTGGATATCCTGGAACAGGCTATTGCCGAAGCAAAAAACAATGGCTGGCTGGGAAAAAATATTTTAGGCAGCGGATTTGATTGTGAGATTTATGTACAGCGCGGGGCAGGTGCCTATATCTGCGGCGAGGAAACCGCACTCATCGAATCACTGGAAGGCAAACGTGGAAATCCAAGAATCAAACCACCGTTCCCGGCCGTGAAAGGATTGTGGGATTGCCCGACGGTAGTAAATAACGTAGAGACCATTGCCGCAGTAGTGCCCATCATCAATGAAGGCGGTGAGGAATATGCGAAAATCGGAGTCGGCAAATCCACAGGTACCAAACTGATCTCGGCCTGTGGTAACCTCAA
>JAKQJH010000355.1 GCA_029561255.1 Bacteroidota bacterium
CTGAAACCCCTGCCGCAACTGGATATCGTATCCACCCTGCGTTATACGGATGGCAACGACAATACCGGAGATCCGTTACCCATGATTGCCCCGTTGAAAAGCATCAGTTCTGTCCGTTACCAGTTCAGCCCTTTCTATCTGCAATTGGAAACTGAAGTGACATCGGCTCAAAATAAGATCAGCAAAAAATATGGGGAAGACCAAACAGACGGATATGCACTGCTCCATATCAGAAGCGGCTTTCCTTTTATGCTGGCGGGCAAAAAAACGGACCTGCAATTCGGGGTAGAAAACGTTTTTGATAAAAAATATCACGAACACCTGGATTGGGGGAATGTGAAGAGACCGGGCAGGAACGCTTACTTAATGTTGAAGTGGTTCTTCTAAAGCTGAAAAGTTAACATGTTGACAGGTTTACAAGTTGACAGGGGCCGTACTAAGAAAACCACCTTGTCAACCTATCAACCTGTCAACCTGCATCATCGTTGACTCGCGATCAGCAGGTTCAAATCCGTATACTTCAGATCAAATCGCTGGCTGAGGTAGAAATTTGTTAAGGCTCCTTTGAATAAATAGATACCGTTGCGGAGGTGCAGTTTGTGCCAGACCAGGTTTTCAAATCCGCCTTCTTCACCAGCTTCCAGTAATAAGGGCATCAGTACATTGCTGATGGCCTGGGAGGCGGTGCGGGAAAAACCGGAGGGAATATTCGGCACACAATAATGAATCACCCCGTATTTCATAAAGATGGGGTGTTCGTGAGAAGTAATTTCAGAGGTTTCAAAACAACCACCCCGGTCGATACTCACATCAATGATCACGGAACCCGGGCGCATATTACTCACCATTTCTTCAGTAACGACCAATGGGGTTCGTCCGGTTTGTGAACCCAGGGCACCTACGGCCACTTCACAGGTCTTGAGTTGTTTGGCCAGTAATCGGGGCTCCAGTACGGAGGTCCACATCCGCTGACCAATATTATTCTGTAATCTTTTTAAACGATATACGCTGTTGTCAAACACCTTTACTGAAGCACCCAGCGCAAGAGCCGCACGGGCCGCATATTCACCCACAATACCGGCACCAATAATGATAACCTTGGTGGGAGCAATACCGGAAATACCGCCAAGCAAAACACCCTTGCCATGATTGGCAGAACCAAGGTACTGCGCCGCAATCAGCATTACTGCACTCCCCGCAATTTCACTCATACTACGGACAATGGGATAGGAATCACTGTCATCCTTCAGGTTTTCAAAAGAAATAGCCGTTATCTTCTTCTCCATCATTTTTTCAAGGATCATCGCCTTCAATACAGACAGATGAATCGGGGAAATAATAATCTGGTTCATTTGCAGCAACGGCAGGTCTTCTTCAATCACCGGGGCACTTTTAACTAATATTGGTGCTTTATAAACCGACTCACGGTCGTATACGATTTTTGCACCTGCTTCGCTGTAATCCTTATCGCGGAAATGGGAGGCTTCTCCGGCATTATGTTCGATGATCACCTGGTGGCCGTTACTCACTAATACCCCCACCGCATCGGGGGTCAGCGCCACCCTGTTTTCCTGAAAAGCAATTTCTTTAGGGATGCCGATCATCATTCCCTCCGCCTTAGGGCGGATATCCAGGGTTTCTTCCAGCGTTTCGTAGCTGAAAGTGGTGCTTATTTTGGGTTTTTGCTGACTCATGAAGTTAATTGCTAAGGTAAACAGTCGTTACTCCAAAGCTAATTAATTATTGGCGATTCTAAGCCTTCGGGTCTGGTTATCCACCAGTTCAATAAACACATTTATTGTATGTTCCGGAAAAATACCCGGAGCTTTTTCGGGCCATTCCACCAGGCAGATATGACCACTGTATAAGGCATCTTCCACACCGGCCCGCTGGGCTTCCTCCTCATCCCGCAACCGGTAAAGATCCATGTGATAGAGTGGCTTCATTTTCCCATCCGCCGGGTAGCGGTATTCATTGATAATTGAAAAAGTAGGACTCCCCACTACATCTTTCACCCCCAGTTCTTCGCAGAGAGCATGGATAAACGTGGTTTTACCGGCCCCCATCGGACCATGAAAGGCAAAAACACTAGCAGACCCGGCCTGATTTAGAAAAGAGGCCGCTGTCATTTTAATGGTTTCCACAGAAAATTTCCATTCCATACCACAAAAATAAGGCGTTATAGCAACCATGTTGTAAACATATTCCCGCTTGAGGAACCTCCGGCTTTCCCCCTTTTGGTAACTTTACCCTATGGAAAAGGTACAATGGAAAGTAGAGGGCATGGA
>JAKQJH010000218.1 GCA_029561255.1 Bacteroidota bacterium
ATTATGACGGACTGGATACAGCTGATCTCGCAAATCTTTCCAAAGACCTGGTGATGCTCACCATGGAAAAAGATCCGAATAAGAAGAGCTTTTTTGCCGGTAAACTGGAAATCATGGCAGTCTCCTTCCTGGTGGCCATTCTCGGCGTATTTCTGTTACTTTATTTCCTGAATAAGAAAAAAACGAACAATGCTTAAGGCTGTATGGACCAAGAATGACAAGAAAGCAAAAACACTGATCTGGTTGTTTTCAATCATCGTATTTGTGGCGGTGACGGTACTCGGCCGGGTTAAACTGGAAGTAGACCTCGGATTTGATGTACATGTGTTCGCCCAGATCAATGCGATTATCAATTCAACAGTTGCGGTATTACTGGTCGCTGCCTTGCTGGCCGTTAAATCCAAAAAGTACCAGCTTCATAAAGGACTGATGATGACGGCCATGGTCCTTTCCGTTCTTTTTCTTGTAAGCTATATCTGTCACCACTTGTTTGCCGGTGAAACAAAATTCGGAGCTGAAGGTATCGCCAAAACAATCTACTACCTGGTGTTGTTTACTCATATTCCGCTGGCCGGACTTATTCTGCCCTTCATTTTATTTACCGCCTACCGGGCACTCATCGGCGAATGGCCGCAACACAAAAAACTCGCCCGAATCACCTGGCCCATCTGGTTCTATGTGGCTGTAACCGGGGTGGTGGTGTACTGGATGATCAGCCCGTATTATGTTTAAATAAGGGAATGCTGTTTTTGCCTAACAACTATCAGATAACACCTAACAACCTATATTAAGTACGAAGTTAGAAGTACGAAGTACGACTGACGTGCCTTGATGTAATACTTATTAGGAGGGGCTGTTGACTACTAACTACCGACTACTAACTACTAACTAGATTCTCCCTTTCCACAAATCCTCTTCCGCCCGTTGCAGCGCCTGTTTACGCCTGAGTTTTTCCTGAATATTTTCTAAGTACAGATAGCTTGTAACAACTATACTATAAATCAGCAGTATTACAACAACCGGTGAGAATGCCCCGCTGAGTATTAACAGTACAGCAATTAAAAGTGAAAAAACGGTACTGATGATTAGTAATACAGAGGCTGCCACTTTCTGAGCAGCCAGCATGGTAAACGAAAATATGATGAACAGGTAGGGCAGGATCATCAGGTAGGTGAGTATATTAGGAATCATGAAAACCATATGCTGGATCAGGGTGGCGCTGGCAATCAGCACGCCAAATATGCCGGTCCAGGTACAGAATTCCTGTTGACCTTTGGTAAGCGGGTTTAATGGAGAAGACATAAGCGGTGATAAAGTTTAGGCCGGAAAAATAGGAAATAAGTCGTTAGCAGTTTAATCAAAACTGCAATTCTTCCACCGGGTCCCAGAACAGCTTTTTGAACTCTATCACCTGGTCGTTCTTTACTTTTACTCCTTCCTTTTTCAATAGCTCTTCCATGATACCAGGCGGGTTGAAATGATGTTTACCCGTCAGCATCCCATTCCGGTTGACCACGCGGTGAGCAGGGACCTTGGGTTTTACGCGGTGACAACCGTTCATGGCCCAGCCAACCATACGGGCAGAGGATTTGGTACCCAGGGCTGCGGCTATAGCGCCATAAGAGGTAACCCGGCCTTTCGGGATCTGCCTTGCTACTTCATACACCAGGGAAAAGAAATTGTCATCCGTACCGCCGGAAGGTTTTATTTTTTTCAGCGGGGCAGTTGCTTTTTTTGTTGCCATAAATGAAAGATAGTGAATGCCGGGTTAACCGGAAAACACCTACAGATGTTTTGTTCAGGGAATCACAATACACCCCTAACGGGGTGACAGGTGGGATTTATTTATGTCATGTGTTTTCTACCAACAATGCACCCCTAACGGGGTGAGCGGTCAATTGGTTTATTCACGGAATCACAATACACCCCTAACTGGGTGAGTGGTGGAATTCGTTTATGTCATGTGTTTTCTACCAACAATGCACCCCTAACGGGGTGAGCGGTCAAATGTTATATTCCCGGGGATCACGATACATCCCTTACGGTGTGGTTTGTTAATTCGTTATAATCGGAGTTATTACAACTGTTTATCATTCTTGTAAATGCCCTTCTCTTTTCACCCCTTTAGGGGTGCATTGTTGGTAGCAATCGTCGTTTCCCAGGATGTCCCCTTCACCCCGTTAGGGGTGTATTGTGATCCCCGGCAATAACAAAAGACCATTTATATAAAAAGGAAATTGCGACTCACGGCCGGTGCGCCGGAGGATTATTTTCACGTTGTTCGGCCAATTCTGAACGTCGGGGCTCCGGTACATTTTCAAAATCATAAGGGCAATGCCGGCAGCCATTGCCACAGCAATAGCCTTTTTCCAGATGGTATTGTTCGGTGAGCACGATCAACCCATCTTCGCTCCAGTAATAATGCAGGCCCTCAGTCAGGTCTTTCATCGTTGAGTAGTATTTCTTTCAGTATCCCGTCTTTTTCTTTGTTACCCAGGTCGGCAGGTAATCCAAATCGGAGATAATGAATCCGGTTACTTCCGGCAATATCGAGTGATTCGTAATGGGTTTTAATATTCAGTTCATCCGATACCTTTTCCGCCGCATATACATTGTCTGTATCATCGAGCAGCGGGCATCCGTACAGACCAATCACTGTTTTTGTGAATCGGTACAGATCCGGACTATCGGTCTTCAGATGTATACAACCACCGGGAGCGAGGAATTGTTGGTAGAGCCGGAGAAATTTAGGGTGAGTCAGCCGTTTTTTGGCCTTAGAGAACCTTAACTGGGGGTCGGGAAATGTGATCCAGATCTCAGCCACTTCACCCGGGGCGAAATATTCCGCGATTTTATCAATCTGGGTGCGCAGAAAGGCCACATTATCAAGATTTTGTTGAATCGCCTTTTTGGCGCCCACCCAGATCCGGTTGCCCTTCAGGTCTACCCCAATCAGATTCCGGTCCGGGTATAACTGACCCAGTCCCACCGCATATTCGCCTTTTCCGCAGGCCAGTTCCAGGGTGATCGGGTGTTGATTGCCAAAAAACGAATGCCAGGTGCCAGGGGTGTTTTCCGGAAACTGCAGTACATTTTTAAAGGTTTCCAGTTCGGCAAACCGGACTAATTTCTTTTGTCCCATAGCGGGCAAAGATAGTCGTTAGTCTTTAGTCGGGAGTCGGGAGTATGCTTTGTCAGAAGAAATTGGAAATCTTGTTGAGCCAACAAGTAAAATAGGAAATGACATTTAATCAGAAAAAGAAAGCAGGCCCACCCTATTACTATTGACTAATAACGGACGACTATATTTTAACCTGAAGACCTACGCCGATGATTGACTTGAACTGAAGTCCGGGTGAAGAGTTGTTAGGACCGAAGAGACGGGCATCATCATCATAGATCATGTCTACGTTCCAGCTGAAGGCAATGATCTTTGCAACTTTGGCGGAGAGGGTATTGGTCATGAAGACATCCACATTCTGGGGATCTTTCTGGTAGTTGGAAAAAAGGTCCACGCGGCTTTTATAGGAAACCATTTTATTGAAAGCACGCTGATAACCGATGGTGGCGAAAGCTCCGTTCTGGTTAATGCTGTGTGTATGTTGTTTCACCCCGTATTCTCCTTTGGCTGACAGCGTACTATCTGTCACAAATACCCAGCGTGAAGTAACCGGGGAGACAAAGATGGAAAGTTCCTTATTGGGTTTGAAATCGATACCCTGGCTGACGACCAGGTAGGCTGGTGAAAGAAAGGCTGACGCAAAGGTCTTGACATTATTCGGATACGTGTACCCTTTCAGAAACTGGGAGCGGAAATTGACCAGGGTAGCCAGGTTGAATTTCTTATTCAGTTTCAATCCATATTTGGAGAGCAGGTCAAAGCGGTCATCATTTTTACGGCTGCCAAGACTGGTGGTGTTGAGGTAACCGAAATTGATATCAAGGGTATTGTCCCAGCTGTGTTTTGTTTTTTTATAGAAAGCAAAAAGCCGGAGACTGGTATTGATGGTAAAGGAGAAATCATCACCACCGGCGGCCCAGTTACTCTGGCTGCCCTGCCCGATGCTCAATGCATAAGCACCCCCCTTTATCCAGGTTTTCTTACCGGTATCCGGTACATCCCTTTTGATTTGCCGGAGAGATTCCATCTGCAGTTTGCGTACAACCGCATCCTGTGCCTGGCTGGTACTACTGATCATTATGAGCAATAAAAATAAAACAGACCTGTTCATCCGTGGTTCGTTTGCGTGTTGATGTGTGTGTTTGTCCGTTTTTCAGAGGGTATTGCAAAGATAGAGCACACAGTAAACTTACAAAGGGAAATTATAGTATAAATAAGATGTTAAAACAGTTGGCAGTCGGCAGTAGGCAGTCAGCAGTTGGCAGTCAGCAGTAGGCAGTCGGCAGTAGACAGTCGGCAGTTGGCAGATAATACAGGAGCATCTGAGAGCATTGTCTTTGCTTTCAGCCATTTACAGATAGCAGGAAATAATCAATAATCTAATAATTAATAATACTATCGTCAGAAACGAATGAGGAAGCCCAGCCCGACCAGTGATTTCACTTGAAGTGCGGCTGAACGTTGGTTTTTTCCGAAGAGACGTACATCATCATCATAGATGAAGTCGAGGCTCCAGGATACGGACAGCACTTTACCCAATTTGGCATTCAGGATATTGGACATGAAAATGTCGATATTCTTCGGGTTATGCCGGTAATTGGAGAAAAGATCCAGACGGCTTTTGTACGTAATATATTTATTGAACTCTTTCATGTAATTCACCGTGGCAAAGGCACCGAACTCCAGGTTCGATTTTTTACCGGGTGTTACTCCATACAGTCCTTTATTAGCCAGCGCTGTATCCCTTACGATCACCCAACGGGCAGTGACTGGTGATATGAAGATGGAAAGATTCTTTTTGGGTTTAAAATCAAGACCCAGACTGGTCAGCAAATAACCCGGTGCCATGAAGGCCGAGGAAAACGTTTTTACATTGTTGGGATAGGTATATCCTTTGAACAACTGAGAACGCAGGTTGGCCAGCACGGTCAGGTTCAGTTTCGGGTTCAGGGCCTGTCCGTATTTCGAAAGAAAATCAAACCGGTCATCGTTTTTGCGGCCACCCAGACTCGTCGTATTTACATAGCCGATATTGAAATCAAAAGTATTATCCCAGCTGTGTTTATCTTTTTTGTAAAAGGCATAGAGACTGAGCAGGGAGTTGACGGAAAGTGAAAAATCATCACCACCCGCTGCCCAGTTGCTCAGCGAGCCCTGTGATACATTGATGCCATAGACCCCGCCTCTTCTCCAGACTTTCTTGCTTGTATCCGGATCTTTCTTAATGCTTCTTTCTGTTTCAGTGCGAAGTTTTTTTAAGGTAGCGTCTTGCGCATTGGAAAATAAAGGAAGCATCCCGATAGCGAGGGGGATAAGGATAAGGCGGGCTAGTTGACTCATATAAGGACTAAACTGGTTAAGACAGCAAAGGTAATAAGTGGAGAGTAATAATTCCGGCGTCCCCTTCGGGAGAAGTATGTCCCCGGGTCCCCTTCGGGAGACCCGGGGACATAAAAAAAAAGCCTTTGCTAAAGGAGAGCAAAGGCTTATCAAAGTCGCACGAGAAAAGCTGTAGGGGGAGGGATCGAATGCCGACGCTTCGGTCGGCATCCTGACCGGCTTCGCCGCGTCAGGACCTCCACTAAAAAAAGCTGTA
>JAKQJH010000220.1 GCA_029561255.1 Bacteroidota bacterium
CGTTCCGAAGCAGAACGTAAAAGATATTTTGAAATTGCAAGGGGATCAGTAATTGAAGTAGATGCAGCAATAGGAATTGCTTGTAATTTGGACTTCTGTAAAATTGAATCCTTAAGCGTAATTGAAACACTGATACTGAACTGTTTCAAGCAGCTTTCAGCCCTTATAGGAAAATAGCCTGATTATTAGCGTTGCCCCACTACCAACCTGCCCCGGAATTATTTTAGTTTCCAGGAACTACTCTTTACTCATTTTTCATCCGACCTTTATCCTGCCACTACCCGAAGAGCCTCTTCCCGGGCTACTCATTTCTCATCCCACCCTCAACCTGCCTCTGCCAATAAGCCCCTTCCCGAGCTACTCATTACTGATTACTCATTACTCATCCGACCTTTTGGTCAATTCCCGACATCACAGTAATTTCCCACCATGAACAACCTCACCCTCGGCCCCGGCACCCGCCTGCAACATACCCAATACGGTCCCGGCGTAATCGTCGCCCTCCGGTATGCCACGTATATCATCTCCTTTATCAATCATGGGGTAAAAGAAATAGACAAGACAGATGATAAACTGGAAGAAATTATTCCGGAGAATGTATCCGCTGAAATCGAAACCCATTCGGAAGTGGAACGTTCGTTGCTGAAGATCCTGCGGCTCTGGGGCGGCATTACCGAAAATGTACCACTTGGGGAAAAATGGGCGAAAGGCACTATGCTGCTGCAGCCTTTTGATAAAACACTTAAGCCCAAAGAAATTCCGGTGGAGGATTTCTTCCACAAGATCGTCATGCTCCGCGACCGGCTGCGGGTGCTGGAACAGAATATCAACAGTCATAAAAAACTGAATGACGAAGATAAAGTGAACCTGCAGCAGTATATCACCCGCTGTTATGGTTCACTCACCACTTTCAATGTATTGTTTAAGGATAAAGAGGATTGGTTTGTGGGAGAGAAAAGCTAAAACCCCGTCAGCTCCAGATTTTCAAGCGCTTCCTTCGCTTTCAGATGGCCCCCGGCAATGGCTTTCTTATACCATTCCCTGGCCAGGGTGGTTTTGTGTTTAAGCTCATAGATTAGTCCCAGTTTATACATGGCTTCACTGTACCCTTTATCAGCTCCCTGCTGGTACCAGGTGAGCGCCTTATCATATTCTTTCTTGTCAAAAGCCGCATCCCCGTTTTTAACCTCCGTTGATACGAGTCCCTCCTTTTCAATTTTTTTAACCGCTTCTTTAGCTTCCACCATCCCTTTGTCTGCCGCCTTTTTAAACCATTTATAAGCCTCTTCCATTTGCATTGTCACACCCGTACCATTTGCATACATCACCCCGATATTATACATGCATCCGGAATGCCCTTTGTCTGCCCCTTTGGTAAACCATTGAAGGGCCAGTTTAAAATCCTGAATACCTTCTTCGGATAAATACAGTTGACCCAGGTTATTCATGGAATTCACATGTCCTTTATCGGCTGCCTTTTGATACCAGCCCACCGCCTCTTTTTCATTGGCCGGTATTTCAGTACCTGCTCCCAACTGATAGATCATTCCAAGATTGAACATGGCTTCCATGTTCCCTTTTGCGGCAGCCTTGTTAAACCAGCTGACCGCCTCTTTATATTTTTTCAGCTGGAAAGCATCATACCCCATTTTGTATTCATCCACCTGGGGCAGACCGGCCTTTTCGATTTTTTTCAACTCCTCCCTTGCATTATAACTTCCGTTACCGGAAGCACGTTTCAGCCACTTCATCGATTCATCAACATCCTGCAGCACTCCAAATCCCTTCCAATAAAGCAGTCCCAGCAGGTACATCGCTTCTTCATGTCCGTTATCAGCTGCACTGCGCAGATAAGGTACGGCTTCCTGGTATTTTCTGGCCTGGTATAAACGCTCCCCTGTAGCATAATCAGTAGCCGCCTTAGTGGCATCCAGTATAATATGCTTTCCATACACCGCCTCTCCTTTCTTGTTGATCAGCACCTGTTCTCCTTCTATATTTCTGAGTAAGGCCAGACCGTCAGTAAAAGGACGTAATTTACCCATATAATAAAAAGGAATAACCAGATTACCTTGCCGATCGATAGCGCCCCATTTATTTTTTTTCCTGACAAAAGCGACTCCCTCAAAAAAATAATCCACATCATCATATTTGCCTGCAGGGATAAGTTCTTTACCGGTTGTATCCATTACACACCAGCCAATGCCCTCCTTTCTGTACCTGATCTGGCCATTAAGCGGGTAGTTTAATTGCTCATACTGTTTGCGGAGTTCCGTCATATAGTGATTCACCTCTTCTCCCTTGGTATTGATATAGATATCATCATATCCTTTAGTCACTTCAGCCCTGCCCTTCTCAAAAGGAAACGCATGCAAGTAAATAAAGGGAATCACTTCTTTTCCTGCCTTGTTAATATACCCCCACCGGTCATTCTTTTTTGCGGGTACCAGTCCATTATTAAAATCCGCAGAAAGAGATTGGTAAATCCCAAATGGAATGATCAGCTTCCCGGTACTGTCGATAATTCCATAGGTTTCTTCCTTAGGGTCCGAAACCAGGGCCAGTCCATTATAAAAACAATCCATAAACCGGTAAGTAGCCGGTATCACCAGCTGGTTTTTCCGGTTGATGGCCCCGGCCTTCCCGCTTATTTTAACAGGTTTAGGCCATCCGCTGTTGTCACAATGATAGATATCTTCATACATGACCGGAATCACCATCTTCCCGTTTACATCGACCAACCCCTTCTTTTTATTCTTTGCCACAATAGCCAGCCCCTGATTGTAACTGCTTATATAATCATACTCAAAAGGTACAATCACCTGACCTTTGCTATTGACCACCCCGTATTTACCATCAGCATTCCATATGGGGGCTGGTTGTTGACCCAGTCCAAGCAGATAACCAAAGCAGGATAACAGGAGCAGGGCGGCAGGTCTACATTTCATACTTTATCAATTAATCCGGGGTTTAGCAAATTTCCTTTATGCAATTATAATAGGTAGACATGAGAAAAACATACCCGGAAGACGGTATCCGGAAAAATTAATGCCGGCAACCCGGTGTTTTTTGATCCTTAATCGAGTGAGGAGTTGCTTTCAGTTACGACTTGATAGATATTTAATTATTATTGCAGGGCTAACCCGTTTTCTCATCATTGTTTTATCAGTCATATGCTTACCCCGATCCTGATCTTTATCGTGGCACTGACCGTTTTACTGGTCGCTGCTCAATTTTTTACCCGGGCGGCCGAACAGATCGGGGGTTGGTTAAAACTTTCACCTTTTGTAATCGGGGTATTTATTGTGGGGATCGGGACCTCCTTACCCGAACTGATTTCCGGCATTATTTCCACCGGCAAAGGGTTATCGGAAATCGTACCCGGTAATATTATCGGGGCCAGCATTTCCAATATCCTCCTCATTACCGGATTGGCGGTGGTACTGAACAAAAAAAGTATTTCCCTTAACAGTACCTATATCTATATCGACCTGCATTTCCTGCTCGGCAGCTTCTTCTTCTTTTACCTCGTGGCCTATGATGGTGTCATCCGTTGGACTGAAGCCATTTCGGGCATACTGATTTTCCTCGTCTATAGTTTTTACCTGATTAGAGGGGGAGAGAAAAAAACAGAGACAGAATCAAAGTCTGTGCAGACAGCGTTCCCGGTGAAGGCCTTATTACTCCTGATTGGCAGTGCCGTGGGTATCTATTTCGGAGCAGATTATACGATATCCTCCCTGGAGAAAATAGCACTGGGTTTCAATGTACCGGCTTCCATTGTGGCACTTACCCTTTTATCATTAGGCACCACCCTACCCGAACTGGCCGTGAACATTTCAGCCATCCGCCAGGGAAAAGCCGAAATGGCCATCGGCAATATCCTGGGTAGCTGTATTTTTAATACCCTCGTTATACCAGGTGCCACTTCACTAATCGCTGATGTAAAAGTACCGGCCGAACTCACCGGTTTTTCCCTTCCGGTATTCGCCGCCTGCGGGTTACTCTTCTACCTGCTCACCCAGGATAAAAAGATATCCATCTGGGAAGGCATGATGTTTATCTGTCTGTATGGATTATTTATATTGAAGATATCCGGAGGATGATAACTCCATAAAAAGGGACTTTCCTTTAAACCCTCAACTCTAAATCCTATTCCTTCGTACTAAACTCCACCACAAACGGTTTGATTCTTACCTGATCTTCTCTCCGGAATGTATTATCAATCATAAACTGATAAGTCTTGCCGGGTTTCAGATCAGCTTCAAGAGTTATCGAACGTTTATCGTCCGACCATACACGGACAGGGCTCAGTTTCGGAAAATAATCAGGACCCAGCGGACCAAAGTCAATTCCGGTATTAATCCCATTCAGCGGCTCGGAGAAATGTACGGTGATCCTGGTCAACCCCGGCGCTACATCTTTTGTGCCATTAATGGAAGGCGACAGGGCGATTACCCTTGGACGGCTTTTATCATAGTCAGTATAAAGTTCAGATAGTTTTTTCGGTAAGAACCGCGTGGTATCTACCAGGTGTTCCACAGCCGCATCGTTGGTATAGTCCAGTTCAATAAGTTCGCGTATGGCCTTCCCTTTATCCGCAGACAACTCATAGTACCGCTCTGCAATGCTGTAGCCGATATAATAGCCCAGGTCACGCACCCTGAATTCATTACGGTTTTCACCCCATATCCAGTTATAATCATTGAACATCACAAACAGGTCTTTCACATACTGGCTGACCACTTTCTCCGTATTAAGTTTACCAAAGGCAATGGCCGGTGTGTTGGAAGCTATACCGGTTGCCTTACAGGAAATAAACTCCGCAATACCCTCTGAGAGGCAATTGGAAAGAAGATTGTCCACCGGTTGATTTTGTTGCGTATGCACATACTCATGGGTACAAAGCAGGGCCAGGTTTTCGCGGGGCTTGAAATCCCGGTAATAAGCATGGAACCGCTGAGGTAAATCAGCCATATTCGTTGCTGGTCCTGCCAACGCATACTCACTCCCGATCAGCACTTTCCCATTTGCGCCCGTACCCTACGTTCGGAAAGCACCGATCAGCAAATAAACCGTCGCGGGTTTTAAAGGAGGATACAGGGTTTTCAATTTTTGAATATCCATCTCGATAACCGGATAGAGTTTTTCCGTATTCAGGGTCTGACTACGCAAGGATTTCCAGAAAGCCGGACTCTCACGGATCATAGTCAGAAAATCATCATCTGTATAATTCCGGTACCGGATCAGTTCCTGCAGTCCGGCTGACCCCGGACGGATATATATATCATTGATTAACTGTCGCTGCAGTGCCGTATCCGTGGTGGCCCTGATCTTATCATACGCTTTCCAGAAATTACTGATATCAGCGTTGAAAAAAGCCTTTTTAAACGATTGTGCAGTGACTACACAGCTGAGCATAATAATGCCAGCCAAAAAAAATACTCTTTTCATTGGTTATACCGTTGGTTTGAAAATAAAAAGGGGAATAAACAGGAGATTGGATAAAGACAAGTATTAACGGTTAACCTTATCCGTTTATTGTGAGCTGATGAATACTATAGCTTCAAACTATCCACCGGAATTTTCTTATTGGAATTCCAAAAGGCCGAAACGTTGACGATCTTCCAGCCGTCGGCAGCCTTTTCCATGATCCTGGTTTCCTGGCTGAGTTTATAATATTTATTCTCCTTATCGGCATTAAACTGTTTCCAGATAAGGTAGGCCGTGCGGTCATTGAAAAACTTTACCTGTGGCTTTTCCTTCTTCACCACAGGGTGAATCACTTCTTTCCCGTTTTTATAATACTTTTCAATCCAGTTCTTACCCTGTGCATTAATTTTTTCCCAACCAATAGCCGCATCCATGGAACCGTCGTCATTATTCCAGGCCTGCATGGCATAAGGTTCATGACTCCAGTTTTTGGCCCAGCATTCATAATTGCCGGCGAAAAAACAACTGGTCTCATTTTCGATGACTTGCAGGATGGCGGCTGTTTCAGCCGTTTCATCAAAACTGGTAACTGCTGGTGTAGCTGATTTTTTTTCTGTTGGTTGCTGGCAGGAGAATAAGATAAAACATAACAGGATGGCGCTGAGAATTTTCATGATTTACAGTTTATGGAGGTGAGTGGAAATTGGATACTTTTCAAATGTCAACGTATCCTTCTCCTAATATACAAAATCCCGGGTACTCCTGTGCAGCTATTTATAATACCCACCTCACTCCCACCGACCCCCGTAAAACCTGTTGGTTCAGCGGAATACCATCCATGTCCTGGCTGAAAAGGTATGGATCGAATGTACCGGTATTGCGTATGGTATAATTAAGCCCGTAAACTGAGGTAACTCTTCATATTAGTAAGACAAGGGGAAATCGTGCTTCGTTGAATTCGGAATACGAATGATCACAGTCTGACATTCACTACTTCTCACCCAGCCACTTAAAAACATCATCCACCACCGCATTGGCTTTAAACCCCAGTCCGATCTCTTCGCCGTATTTACGTGCTGTTTCGCCATAAATATGATCATAATTGGGATACACTTTATAGGTCAGGTTCTGCTTCCCTTTTCGTATGAATTCCAGCGCCGCATAGTCGGTATTGGCTATATAGGAGCCCTCCACATCACGGCCACCGGCAATCAGGAGTATCGGAATATTGAGTTTGAGCATATTCTCCAGGGGAGTTTCCTTCGAGTAACTGTACCATTTATTAAACGGATCTCCCCAAAAGGTTTGTTGGGTATCAGCCGGCGACTGATAGATGGCTTTCTGAATAGTTAACAGACTATCCACCACATATTGTGCTTCTTCATAACTCATCTGGTTATTCAGCGCTTGTTGCCTGGCCAGCAGCATCCGGTCATAAATATGATCCAGGGCATTGGCCGACATAATCACTACTTTCTTCACTTTCCGGTTCAGCACCGCTACTTTGGGCGCCACCTGCCCGCCCTGTGAATGGCCGACCACAATTACATTACTGGTATCCACCGGTAGTACTTTCAGCAGGTAATCAATTGCCTTCGAAGCACTCTGAGCCCGCCAGTCGGCTGTGTTATTGGCTTCCGCAAAAGGGGTTACTTTATACTGTTCATTATTATTGTTCACCGAATCATACAGCGGTATCCCGGCCTTGTTTATAAAGACAATATGGTATCTGTCTTTATACTGACTGAACCGGTAAAAGCCGGTATAATACACCTGCTGATCAGCCCGGTTATACTTGAACGTGGGTTCCAGGCCGGATCCTCCGAGGAAAAGCAACAATGGCTTTTTCTTATCCATATCCTTTTTGAACACGGAGAACTGGATCTCTTTCAATACCGGGTCGTTTATTTTATAGATTTTTAGCTGGTCCAGAAAATCCGACTGGCTATTAACCCATAAAGCAGGAAAAACTAAAAGGCAAAACAAGAATTTTTGTGCCATAGCAGGAATAAAAGATTGGTGCTGGTTGTAGAAAGTTGAGATTCGGTCGGAGTAAAAACGAATCCATTTCTCTTTAAATATAGGAGAAAGCTTAATGTTTCGTGAAAAGAAATATACACCCACTCAAAAATATCAAAACAAGCTTTCATACCTGCTCCTCCCATAGTCCTCAGTTTTACGGCATGTGCCTCACAGTATCAATGTTGATCCCGGTTGGGTCCTGTATGGCAAAACGCCGGTCGCCCCAGAGTTCATTACTAATGTCAATTTTGATTTCCACTTTGGGGTTACTGCTTTACCTGCTTACACAGAATAATAAGAGTACGGTCTGGGATGGAATGATGTTTATCTGTTTGTGTGAGTTGTTTATTTTGAAAATATCAGGAGGATAATATCGGTCAGTTTTAGTTTAATGACCACCGAACACCCACTGCCCCTTGCACAAACTGGTGTGTCATCCTCAGCCCATCATAACTCTGACTAAATAGATAAGGATCCGCATTTACTGAATTTCGTAATGAGTAACTGAGGCGGGTTGAGAAGAAAAGTTTTTCTTTTATACGGATATCGGTTCCTATACCCGCCAGCAGGCTTTCCCCTTGCCAATACCGCTTGCTGTAAACCCCGGCATACTTTGAATTGGACCCCTTCCCATATCGCGCACTGAGCAGGTAGTTAGTAGTATACCCGCCTGTAGCGTACAGTTCCACTTTTTTTAATTTTAAAAAGATTACACCCACTGTAAGCGGTAGCTCCAGAGTCCGGTAAGTGATATTTTTATACCCGACCAGCTCCTGCGTCGGGCTCTGCCTTGGAGGCGGTATTACATTTTGATTGAAAAAATACAACGTATTATTCATACGCCGGGGTACATATCCCAATCCGGCCTCTGCGAAAAAACGGCCGGCAATTCGATATTGCACAGCTGCGCGTAACCCTGCATTGAAGGTGGTGGTAGCTCCTGCCTCATTCCACTGAATCGCATAGTTTTTGTGATGTCGGGTGATCTCCGGCTGAACATGTATGGTGAATGCAAAACTGTTCCGATGCTGAGCTCCGGAATTGAGTGCAGACAGGAAAAGCAGGTGTAAAAGAAAATACTTCATGTTTGTATGACAAGATCAAAAAGGGTTTCGTTGCCTGTAAGGCTTTTAAAAAACGAAAGCAAAAACTCATTTCTTTCCCTTACTCTTTTTCGCTACTACATCGGCTTCTACCTCTTCCTGAATCTGCCTCAACTTGCCCTCACAAACCGCTACCCATTCATTAGCCTGTTTTACCGTAGCCGCCAGCTTGTCCAATGGTATAGTCCCGTCTTCCAGCTGTTCCACCAGTTCTTCCAGTTTATTAAAGGCCTCACTATATGTCAGTTTTATTTTCATCTTTTGTCTTTTTGGTTACCGTACTGTGAATGGTTTCATTCATCAATTGTGTTTGTAATTCCATGCCTTCCTTAATCAGCGAAGGATCGACTACTATTTTATCTTCATGGGTAATAATCGCAAAGCCCCGGCGGAGAATATCCCACGGACTCGAGAGCCGGATGATCCGCTTCGCCTGTTCCAGTTTTTCAGCTGCCCGGTCGAGTTGATGAGTAACAGCATCACTCATCCTGGCTTTAAGATCAATCAATGCATTCTCAAAATCAAAATTATGCTCCACGATCAAAGCCGCTACCTTGGTCGGTGTTTTTTGTTCCCTGGCCATCAGGTCCACAATACTTTGATTACGGTCGTGACCAATACCAGTAAAGATGGGTATCGGAAAGCGGGCCACCGCAGCCGAAAGTGCATAATCGTCAAATGGCCTGAAATCACTGATTGAACCTCCTCCTCTTACAATCGCCACCATATCAAAATTTTCCTGCTGCTTTTCAATCAGTCGCAATTGATCCAGAATCAGCTGATGGGCATTTTCACCTTGTATCGTTGTGAGAAATTCAGTCACGGCAAACTGATACTCGTGTTTATTCCCCTTCAGCTCCTGCAGAAAATCGCGCTGGCCGTCTGAATTCGGCGCGGTGATCAACGCAATACGGCTAATGACTAGGGGTAGTTCCAGCCTGTTATTATAGGTAAGATAATTCCCGCCGATCAGCTGTACATATTCCGGGTTCTCCTTTACCAGTTTCTCCAGAGTCTGCTGCCTTTCCAGTTCAAGTGTGCCCAGTGCCTGTGCCACATCAATTTGCAATACATCCAGGTTTAGCCCAAACACTTTATGATACCTGACTTTTACTTTACAGGTAATCTCTGCTCCGTCTTTGAAAGGTTGCCGGAGTGCCTTCTCAAATTTTTCAATCTCGCTATAAGCATTGGACCAGAATACCGCCCTGATCTCAGTGATCTTGCTGCCATATTCATACTCTTCAAGGGTCAGGTAACAACGGCGCGCAGATTCATATTTCTTTACATTCATGATCCTCGCGGACACCTGAAATACTTCTCCCTCAAACCGTGACTGGATCGTATCCTGGATCAGTTGCGTGAGCGTGGAAAGTTTTATGCTGTCATTCATCAGGCACACAATTTAGTCCATTCCCTGACATTACAACTACCACTTTCCGGTATTGCCTGTCAACAAAAAACCCCGCAAAATAGCGGGGTTGATAAATTAGTTTAATCCTTGATTAATTGATCACCGCGTTGAGCTTCCCCCACAATTCATTATCAAAGCCCGATACGGCGAAACTGGGATTCAGTGGATCAGAGGCATCGCCCATCCGGATCACCACCATCTTTTTAGAGGGTACTACATAGATCCGCTGATCTTCTGCACCCATAGCCGCATACGCATCAGTAGGGGCATTGGGAATCAGGTTGCCAGGGTAAAAAGTCTGACCGCCAGGTATCATCGCTCCGGACTTGCCACATAACCACCAAAGATACCCGTAAGAAGGATTGATCGATTGCGAGGAATTGATCGCTTCATTGAAGAATGTCTGGTTGATGATCTGCTCATCTTTCCACTTGCCATTATTCAAGGCCATCAGACCAAACCTTGCCATACTACGGGTATTGCTATGATAGATGGTAAAAATGGTACCATAATTCCAGAAGCCATCCATGCCCAGTTTGTTCTTCAGTTTTGCATTAAAGTAATTATCGAAAGTTTGCCCGCTGGTTGCTGCTACCACATCAATAAGCTTCTGAAATACATTGTGGTAAGACCAACGGGTACCCGCATCTGCCATATAGGTAAGGTTAGGGCGGATAACCAGGTTATTCGAATCATTTAATCCGGAGGTCATGGTCAACAAGTGCCTGACGGTGATAAGGTTTTCCTTGGCCAACGGAGCTGCCGTCCAGCCCGCTCCCAGGTATTGCGAAGCTTTTGTATTAATGTTCAGCAATCCTTCCTGCTGGGCGATACCGGTAGTTGTAGATACCAGGGTCTTTCCGGCACTGTTCCATTGCCAGGTATCTGAGGCAGTATGCCCATTGAAATATTCCTCCATCACGATCCGTCCATTGACCAGGATCATAAAGGATTTACTGTTTTTCTGACTGAGATAATCTTTCAGCGCCTGTACATTACTGGTGTTCCAGCCCAGACTGCTCATGGATTTACGCTCCCAGGTGGTGTCCGTGTTGGACGGGAAATACATGGTTTCGGCCGCGGGGGGATTCGAATTGTCCTTTTTACAGGAGGCAAATACGATTAGAAGAATGAATAAAGTATACTGCGATGATCGCATAGGTTTGGTTTTAGGATATTTATGACTTAGAAAGAGTATAAAAGTTAAACCGGATACTGAAAATTTTACAGAACGGCGAAGATTAAACGCAAATCCGAATCACCCCTCCTGTTTGTTTAACCATTCATCTTCCGGTTCGCCGAAAGTTCAACATCCGTCATCACCTGATTTCGTAAATCTTCCAGGATAATTTCCGTTTCCCCATGGTGTTTATGCCTCCCTGCTAATGCCATTGTGACCGGTTAAACGTTCTTTAAAGGCAGCATATTGCATCATCAAGTCCTTATCCTGCAACAGGGCATCACGAAATAATCATTTATTTTTCAACACCTGGTAAATCCGGTTGAACTCCTGCCCCCACAATGGATTATATAAATGAATAAAATTTGTCATTAACCCTTTTATTCGGTCAATAAATACCCCGCATCTACCCACTTCTTTTTAATCACTATAGGCTTATAATCCGTCCGGTTCTCAATTCTTATATACTCCACCCCCAATTGCCTGCAATTCTCAAAAAAATCGACCATGCCTAAAGCTTTACGTCGCTCCAACATCCTCTCTTCACCAGCTATCGGATACAGGGTCAGCGGTATATCCTTCCGGTCCTGCCCCGGTTTGATTCTCCGGAATGCCTGGCTGCCGTAAAGCTGTACCTGCTCCGTATAGGCCAGGTACCGGTCAATCATCATCGCGACTTTGCTCATATCCGCTTCCCCGGCTTTTGCCGCGGCGATCAGTAAGGGCAGTACCTTTTTCATGTTTTTAGCATCATCATGCTGAAAAACAAAAAACACCGCATCCCCGCCTGCCCGTCCTACTTCACTATAAGCGGGCCAGCCGGATTTTTTAATAATCTCTTTCACCCGGATAAGCTGTTGCTGGTGCAGGGCTATATCGGTAACCGGATTTCCGGGCAATTTATAATTACGCTTTAATGTACGGTAACGTTGATCCTCCACCCACATCCGCCAAAGTTCATACCCCAGGTCCGGCTTTGAAATTCCCGGATTACTGGCCACATACTGGCTTTTCAACAAGACTTCAATTTCAGCCCAGCCATTCAGGTCCTTTTGTAAGCCTGTAAAGTCAGTGTCGGTGAGAACATCCTCTCCCCTGGCCCCATTCACTATCGCTTCTTTTAAAAATCTGAACGCAGCTGCATGTTCATTCCGTACTGCATATTCGCCCGCTTGCTGATAATAAACGGCAGCGGCCGTATCCTGTCCCGGAGTAATAACCTGGGCGGAGGCCGGAAAAATAATCAGGTATAAAAAGAAAAAGCACAGGTTTTTCATGGTTGCATTTTATTCAGATAGGAAGACAGCAGACGAATGGGAGTGGAAACGGCTGAAATGATCAGGTAGTCATATTCCTTATCTTTTTTGATTTTTGAATAAA
>JAKQJH010000378.1 GCA_029561255.1 Bacteroidota bacterium
TTTGTTTGTTGGATCGTTCCCAGGCACCGGTCTGGATATATAGCCCCAGCGCGCCGAAACCATTGAGAAAGTTAACGGGCTTACCGGTCAGCGGATCCGTGATCAAACCGGTACGGACACCAGTTAATACCCTTTCCCCGAAATGATATAACAATCCGGTCTTGGTCAGCTTCTCTTTTTTACGGGTAAAATAAATAACCCCATCCACTGAGAGATTGGCAAGTCCACTGAGGGGATTGATGAAATTAGTCACCAGGGATTCATTGCTCTGCTGGAATCCGGGTATTTGTTGCTGGAAATTATTAGAGGAAACCCCCGAATAAAATGAAAGCGGTAACGCAAATTTGCCGGGCTCGCCGATAAATAAACGGATAAAACGGGCCGAGGCATTGACCTGTCCGTTATTGACAATATCGATAAAGCCACTGGTGAATATCTCCGGCTTGTAATTAGCAGCCATCGCGACTGCTAGCTTTGTTGCCGCACTGCTATCTGTTCCCTTTGGCTCAGGTGGTTTTGTCTGCGGCCATAAAAAAGCCGGCAGCAGCAATAGCCAGGCTGTCAGAATCAGTTGCATACGAGTGCTCTTTCAAATGATACAGAAACATGCCGGCTATGAGTGCCGTATAAGTAAGGTGTGGGAAAATAACAGCCGGGTCGTCGGTGACTCCCCGGCTACTAAAAATTAATTGACGATACTGGCCATTGCACAAAGGGCCATTATACTCAGGGTACAATTCGGCGACATGGACCCTGTGGCGAGGCAAATTGCCCTGCAGGCAGGATTAAAAACGCAGGACGCCATCATGCAACTGAAACATTCCCCGGCAGTGAGTGCATTACTGCAGGGTGCGGCTGAACGGGCTCCCAGGTTATACCTCGACGATACCGGCTCCGGTACCGGGTAGGGCGTGTATTGACTGAGCTGACCTTTATTGAATACGGCTTCCCCGGCCAGGTATTCATCATAGTTGAGGTCATACACCCGGATACTTCCCGTGCCATCGACTTCATTAAACTCACGAAGATCTTTGAACAACATCAGGTAACGGGAATTGCGTGGCAAACCGGCATAATCATCCCGCACTTTAATCGCCTGGATCTGTCCCAGGATTTTTTTCTTTCCATTTTGCCCTCCGCTAAACTGCAGATAAATTACTGGCACTTGTTTTTGCAATTCCCCACTGCCGGTAGTGGCCAATCCGACATAGCTTTGTTTCAGGTCCGGTGACCCGATCTTTCCAAATGCCGAGTGATTGAGTACATGGGCATAATCGGCCGATCTAAGAAATTCCTGTAAAAGGGCATTGTCACCCGTTTGCGCACGGGCGCCCAGGCTCAGCGCACTGAGCAATACAATAATAAAATTTTTCATGGCTATACTTTTTGAAACGCCTACTCTGCTCCCGTTTTTCGGCATCCACGGTTCCTGTTACCAGGACAAACCGAAAGTAGACCGTACAAAAAAAATGACCATGTGGTTTTCAACAGGAATGAGTGCTTTTTTTCGGAAGAAAGGCTGAGGGAAAGCTAGAAGCGAGAAGCTAGAAGCGAGAAGGGCCTGCTAAGAAACGTTATCTAAAAGAAAAGCACCAGTTTTCACTGATGCTTTTCAAATAATACAATATTCTACCAACACCCCTCAGCATGGGCTGTTGACTACGAACTACTAACTACCGACTACGAACTTACTCGGACCAGCTCATCACATAATCCCCATTCTCAATCTCCAGTGCCTGTTTGGTAAGCATGAGCGGACGGAAAGTATCCACCATCACCGCGAGTTCTTTGGTTTCTTTGGCGCCGATGCTTTTTTCAACAGCACCCGGGTGAGGACCGTGGGGTATACCGGCGGGATGCAGGGTGATCATGCCCTTGGTAACATGTTTGCGGCTCATGAATTCTCCTTCCACATAATACAACACTTCATCGCTGTCGATATTGCTGTGGTTATATGGGGCAGGAATGGCATCCGGATGATAATCGTATAAACGTGGCACAAAGGAACATACGACAAAGGCATTAGTCTCGAAGGTCTGATGGATCGGGGGCGGCATATGTACCCTTCCGGTGATCGGTTCGAAATCGTGTATGGAGAAAATATAAGGATAACAACAACCATCCCACCCAATTACATCAAAGGGATGTGTTCCGTAATGCAATCCGTAGAGCATTCCTTTCTTCTTGGCTTTGATCAGGAAGTCGCCCTTTTCATCAATCGTCTGCAGGTCCTGCGGTGGCCGGATATCCCTTTCACAATAGGGCGAGTGCTCCATCAGTTGCCCGTATCTACTCATATAGCGTTTGGGGTAACGGAGCGGCGACAATGATTCAACAATAAATAGCCGGTTATCCGGTGTATTAAAATGGATCTGATAGATTGTCCCCCTTGGAAGTATGATATAATCGCCGTACGAAAAAGGCAGTTGACCGTACTGGGTATGCACGACCCCGCTTCCCTCGTGCACAAAGATCATTTCATCGGCATCGGTATTCTTATAAAAATAGTCCGTCATGCTCTCCTGCGGGGCAGCCAACACAATATGACAGTCACTGTTGACCAGCACCGGCACCCGGCTCTGCAGGTAATCCTTTACCGGTTTAACTTTAAAGCCTTCCAGGCTGCGGTGTTTGAGCATTTTTTCCTCGGCAATTTGCGGACTTACGTCCACCTGGGCTTCGGTTTTGATGATCATGGTCGGCGGATGACAGTGATACAGCAAGGCATAATCGTCACTGAATCCTTCGGTGGAAAATAGTTGTTCGCTGTACAGGCCGCCATCCGGTTTGCGGAACTGGGTATGCCGCTTGTGAGGGATGGAGCCGAGAGTATAGTAGTGGGACATAGAGTGGTAAGTTATAAGTGATAAGTTATAAGTAAGTACTTCTTGTTTATTATGTGTTCCTTAGTGCTATGAGGAAAAAAGCAAAAAGAAAACGTTCAGGCAAGGGGGCAAAGTCCTTCAACAGCCACCATGAGGAAATAGAATTTCCACTGGCGCTTGTCGATATAATAGGTGAAGTTGCGGTGAAAGGGCATAAACAAATTTATACTATTTACTTGTACAAATAAACAAACGTTTACCTTACCACA
The DNA here is from genome assembly GCA_029561255.1 of Bacteroidota bacterium. Lineage (GTDB taxonomy): Bacteria > Bacteroidota > Bacteroidia > Chitinophagales > Chitinophagaceae > JJ008. The sequence goes on from JAKQJH010000378.1 coordinate 3,095, forward strand.
AGCTTCACGTATATGGTCAACAAACCCAACTAATTATTAAAAAGGCTGCTCACCGGGTACAAGGTTCCGTCATAAAAAATGCCATTACCCTGCACTTCCAGTCTTTTCCCGTCGAACCGGGGCGTACTGAGCATACCTTTCCTGTTTAACACATTCCCGCTTCTTTCCACGATAAATACATTGGCAAACGAAAAACTACCTCCCCAGTTTCTTACTACATGAAACACATAAAGCCCGTCTGTTGTTTTACCCAGGTACTTATAATTTATAGAGCCTCCATCGGGGGTATACACTGAATAAAAACCAAAATCAGTGGTCCAGGGCTGCTTAGCCTCGGTAATTTTTTTAATGGTGCTGATATTTACCGTACGACTGAACTCACCTGATTCAAGACCAGGAACAAAAGAATCAAATACTTCCGGATTTAAGGGCAATCCGTTATACGAAAAATCGGCTGTGTTCTTAGGCACAGACAATTCAGGCTTACTCAACCGGATATACCACATGGCACTATTGGCCCCATCGCTGATCACAGAGCAACTGAGTTTTCCGCTTTCCACATGTATCCGCTGCCCGGTTTGCCAGCGGTTTTCAATCCAGTATAAATCGGGGCCGATTTTTTTCAGTTCCCAATGCGCACTCCAGGCACCATCCTGAATGACCGATGATTCCAGCATTCCTTTCTCTACATTCAACCGGCCGCCTTTTAAGCGGTTCTGAATCCAATAGTATTGGGTACCCGGTACTGGTTTGATGATCCATTGTGAAGCCCAGGGTCCATCCGTAATACTACTGGCTACCAGCGGTCCTTCTTCTACGTTGATCCGCTGTCCGGCCTGCCATAAGTTTTCAATCCTGAATATTTTACCTGTCCAGTTATCCGCCACCGTAGTGGTTACCGGGATATTGATCACACTCCCGGTTGTGGTGGGCTGCACCACAGCAATATTCCGGTTATCCGGAGGCAGTACGGCCGGTGCCGTTTTTAAAGCGGTATTCGTTACCGGCTTTTTCAGATTGCTGGCAAATGATGGAGCGAAACCGGGCTTAATCAGGGTTCCCCCCAATATGTCTTTTACGATTTTGCCGGCACTTGAAGCCAAATCAGCGAAGTCCAGTTCCGCCACCATATTATACGGATCATTCGTGAGGGTGAAGTTGATAGCCGCATTTACTTTATACTGATTGTTTAATCCAAAGGTTCCTGTAAACTCCACTGTTTTCACATCAAATAAACCACCCAGTGATTTATCCATAACCCACTTAGTGGCTTCCAGTGTGGTTACAGAAACACCCTCGGCCACATCCACCCCAACATTGGCCACGGCTAAAGCAGATTGTTTAAAGGTCTTCTCCGCATAGAGCCGGATCAGTTCCGTATCATTCGGAAAATTTTCCACCACATCCGCCGTTGCATTTACCGTAGCGAGATAACCCGCATAGGCCACTTTAGCAGATTCAATCGTCGCGTTATTCGCCGCAATGGCGGTATAATAGGCCCCTTTTTCCAGGAAACGCCAGTCGGGCAATTCATTTATTTTCCGTTGACTGCTTCGGTTATTTTCTTCGCAGGTCCGGATAAAGGCAGCCTGTTCATTCATGGCCCGGATCGCTTCATTTCTAACGGCCTGCACTTCGGCTGCTTTCTGTCCTTTTAATGCATTGGTACGGGCGATAATCTGATCATCAATAATCTTCAACTCATTCTGTGCCTGTTTCAGGGTATTGCGTGTTTGCTGCAGTGTATTCTTTGTAGTCTGAATGGCTTCATTCAGTTTTGAGGTTACCAATTGATTTAATTGCGCCACCAGGTCATTCCGTAAAGCTGCCCGTACATAAATCCCTTTCGCGGATTCACTAAAACTTCCCTGTCCTTCAAGCGTCGCTTCAAAAGCATTGGCGATACGGCCCGTGGTGGTGAATGAAAATCCATTGGCCTCCAGGGAAGCGGTTGTTTCACTGCTGATCCCGAGTAAACTGATTTTACCATCGATAAAAAAAGAAGGCACGGATCCTTTTGTATAGGAGAAATTAAATTGTGGCCGGTTGGTAGTTCGCCCGGAAATAATAAAAGCTCCATTGCCCCAGTTAATCGGATCCATTGAACCGGCACCGGACACCCCCGATTCATTCAAGCTGAAATCGCCATTAGCTTTTATACCCGCCAGTGATAACTGCCCACTCACTGATACTCCTTTATTATAAATTTTGCCAAACGCCTGTATACCATCCACCGGTACAACCAGTACGCGTCCCTGGTCGATTCCGGTATTGAGCATCGTTCTTAATTGTCCCTGTATACTGGCATTCTCCACAAATGCCTCAATCATGGCCAGGATGGTCATATTCTTCATCGTGATATCGATCAGACTATTCGTGGGCTTGGTGATATCCACCACAATGGTCGCATCCCCTTCAATATGTTTTAATCGGTTGGAAACGGTGCCTAACCTGGCCGCCCCGGTAAAACCGAGTGAACTGATCAGGATTGGATTTTTAAAATCAAGTCCGGCACTCACCCCCAGTTTTCTTAATCCTACCCCGGGAATTCCAAACGGATTGGTCCACTCAGGCAGATCCGATTTACCATCCGGACCGGGTTTACCCGTCAGTAAAGCACTATTCCCTTTCTTTAATGCCGCCATAAAAAATTCACCATTGATTTTCTGATCCACCGGGGCAAATCCAAAGCTCGCATTGAAGCCCACGAGATCGCTTCCGATCATAGCCTCGATCTTCCCCCCAATCGTTAAC
>JAKQJH010000001.1 GCA_029561255.1 Bacteroidota bacterium
TTAAGTCTGTGTAAAGCAGCGGGGTTAAATTTCCGGGCAATGGAATTAAACTTTAGGTTTGCGCAAACAATTTCCCACCATGGAATCCAACGCCCGGAAAGTATTGATTGCGGATGACGAACCGGACATTCTCGAGATCCTGAAGTACAACCTGACCAATGAGGGGTATGACGTAATCACTGCCAAGGATGGGGATGAAGCCCTCGAAAAAGCCCGCCGGCATAATCCCGACCTTGTGGTGCTGGATGTGATGATGCCCAAAAAGACCGGAGTGGAGGTCTGCGAACTGCTTCGCGCCCAGGCCGCTTTTAAAGAAACCCTGATCATCTTCCTCACGGCCGTGAACGACGAAGGCACCCAGATCCGCGGACTGGAGACCGGGGCGGATGATTATGTCAGCAAACCCATTAGTCCCAAAGTATTCCTGAGCCGGGTCAACGCCCTGTTCCGCCGGTTGAATAAAACTGAAGTGCGGGTACTGAATATCGGGAACATGACGATTGACCCCGAACGTTTTATTGTGAAAGTGGATGAACAGGAACTGATCCTCGCTAAAAAAGAATTTGAACTGCTATACCTGCTGGCCCTCAAACCCGGCAGGGTCTTTCTCCGCAACGAAATCCTCAACACCGTCTGGGGCAACGATGTGATCGTCGGCGACCGCACGATTGATGTGCATATCCGAAAGATCAGGCAGAAGCTGGGAATTGATTGCATTACAACAGTTAAGGGCGTCGGTTACAAATTTGAGCTTTGAGTTTTATCACGGAGGAATAGTTTTAAGTACGAAACCAAGTACGAGGTACGAAGTACGAAACTTAAAGTCCGATAGCTAACTAAAGGTTCGAAGGACCAATTACGCCAGACTGCAAATAAGACCTCTTTCTGCTTTAGCAAACCCGTACTTCGTACCTCGTACTTCGTACTTTCTCCTTAGTACTTCGTATTCCGTAATTTTACGCCATGTTCAGTGCCAAAAACAGTTCCCCCAAACAAATCGCTGCATTTACAGCCCTGGTACTGGCTATCCCGGAGAGCATCATGGTCTATATCGTGGAGCAATCCTGGTGGTGGGCGGCGGGTTCTTTCCTGGCCTTGTTTATCGGCGGGTATTTCCTGATCTATTTTATGCTGGAACGGTTTATTTACCGAAAGATCAAACTCATTTATAAATTCATCTACAAGACCAAGGCCACCAAACGGGAGGAAACCTATTACAAATACGTGTTGCCCAAAAAGAGTATTGATGATGTACGGGAAGATGTGGAAGCCTGGGCTGCCAAGAATGAAGAAGAGCTGGAACTGTTGAGGAGTAATGAGCAGTTCCGGAAAGAATTTCTGCAGAATCTTTCCCACGAATTTAAAACGCCGGTATTTGCTATACAGGGTTATGTGGACACCCTTTTATCTGGTGCCATGACCAACCCGGAGGTCAATAAACGTTTTCTCGAAAAAACATCCAAGAATGTAGACCGTCTTAGTCACCTGCTCACCGATCTGGATGAAATCTCCAAGCTGGAGCGGGGCGAACTGGTCTTATACAAACAGAATTTTGTCATCCAGGATCTTATTAAGGATGTGTACGAGAGTTTATCCGGCAAAGCCGAAAAGCAACATATCATCTGCACCATTAAGAAAGGATGCGAATCTCCGCTCACCGTTTTTGCCGATAAGGAAAAAATAAGGCAAGTGCTGATCAACCTGGTGGAGAACTCAATCAAATACGGCAAACAGAACGGCAACATTACGGCCAGCATGTACAAGACCGACGACAAACATATCCTTGTCGAAATCGGCGATGACGGCATCGGCATCAGTGAAAAAAATGTGGTCCGGGTCTTTGAACGTTTTTACCGCACCGAAGAAGGCCGCAGCATTGACGTTACCGGCAGTGGCCTCGGTCTCGCAATCTGCAAACACATTATCGAAGCGCATGGACAAACGATCCATGTAAGGAGTACCGAGGATGTGGGGACGAGTATCGGGTTTACGTTGGATAAGAGGAAGGACTAGTAAGCAGCCAGCAGTTAGCAGTCGCCAGGCTCAAATTTCCGGCAACATCAACTTCTTCCGGCTCGCATAGATCCGGATCCCGGCCACCACCAGTACACAGACAGTTAAATTGCTATGGTATTGCAAGGGCACTTGTTTCAGCAAGAGGTAGACCGCCCCGCCGATGGCGCAGGCCGTGGCATACAATTCGCCTTTCTTGAGCAGGTTGGGCACTGAGTTACAAAGGATATCCGCGATCAGTCCGCCGAAAGTGGCAGTGATGACGCCCATCACCAGGGCATAGCCTTCATTCAATCCATTGCGCATAGCCACTTCTATACCCCAGGCGGTAAACAATCCCAGTCCGAATGCATCGGTATAAAAAATGGTGCGCCGGAAACGTTTGGCATTTTCTTTCAATAAAAAAGTAATAGCTGTTCCGCTGAACACCAGCAACAAGGCGAAATTATCATTGATCCAGTTCACCGGCTTCACCCCAATCAGCAGATCACGCAACGTACCGCCTCCATAGGCCGTAACAAAGGCAATGACGATACCGCCAAATACATCCATCTTAAAGGTACGCGCCTTCAGGGCACCACTGATGGCGAAGATGAATATACCGCTGTACGTTATGATTTGGAGAAAACTCACGTGTTGGAATTTTATTTTTTTTTATGGTTATTGGGAATAAAGAACCAAGAAGCCAAGACACCAAGATGCCAAAATAAGATCCAAGAACCAAGATACCAAGATGCCGAAATAAGATACAAGAAACCAAGATCCAAGATGCCGAAATAAGATACAAGAACCAAGACGCCAAGATGCCGAAATAAGAACCAAGAAACCAAGACCCAAGATGCCAAAGAAGGACCAAGATACAAGGATCAAAGAAGGACCAATAAATAAATTCCAAAAAAGCACCAATCCTCCTGAGAACTTTCACAGGAGGCTTTGGTCATTCCTTTTGGTTATTTTTTGACGTTTGATATTTGATTTTTCTTTGGTGTCTTGGTGTCTTGGTTCTTGGATCTTTTCTTCTAGTACCAGTTTTTACCTTCATTCAAACTTTTAAGAAATTTCCCGGCTTCACTTCCCACTTTGGTGTAATGCAGTTTACTCTCCGTTTCATACATAAAGTAGCTGCAGTCCTTCGTCAACTGAAACACAACAGGCAGTACCTGCTGTCCGCCTTTGAAGAAAAGCATATTGCCGCCAAAACCGCAATCGGGTTTGGGCTGCTCTTTTCCGCCAAGATAACCGGCCAGTTTGGCAATAGCCCGGGTATCGTTGGTGCTGACCACATTACTCACCGAATCGGTACCCGGCACATTGAACGTAATCACGAGGCTGTCGCAGCCGGCGAGTTGTTTGGCAATGGGGGATTTGGAGGAGCAGGAGGAAAAATAAATTCCAATCAGCGCAAGTAAAATAAATGCCCGCATAATTTTTTTTCAAAGATAGAAAAAGCCCCTGTGAAAACAGGGGCCGTAGTTAACTATTAGCATTCAAAAACCGGGTGCAGGCAATTGTCGACCCGTTTAAAAAAATTATATTTCGATCATTTTGTCATAAACCTACTGGCAATGGCCAGGGGTCTGAAAGTATAACGTTTCTTAGCATGGTGGCCGCCACTCCGTAGCAGGATATCCCGCAGCGTTTCCATGGTACGGATAATATGGGTTCCTTTATTGATCATCACACAATCTGCCAGTGCGGCATGGGCGGCATCGGTAATTTCAGATCGGGTGGCCATGCCTGATTTATTCATATTCTCCAATACCTGTGTGGCCCAGATGACGGGTACATGTCCGGCCTCACATATCCAGAGAATCTCCTCCTGAATTTCACTCATCCGTTCAAAACCAATCTCCACCGCGAGGTCACCACGGGCAATCATCACCCCCACCTGCTCTTCCCGCATACCGGCAAAAAGCAGGTCGGGCAGGTTTTTAACTGCTTCCGGTGTTTCAATTTTTATGATCAGGGCGACTTTCTTATTTCGTCCCATCGCTTCCTGCAACTGCAGCAGATCCTTGGTGTTACGGACAAAAGAATACCCGACCATATCCGCATGCTTGTTGATAAAAGAAAGACATTTGATATCGTACTCCGTCAGGGCCGGCATGGACAACAAGGACTCCGGGAAATTGATTCCTTTCTCGGGTTTTAAAAAAGGCTTCTTGGTTGAAACCCTTAATACCTGCAATCTGGCCCGCCCTGGCTCTATCTTCTCTACCCTGGCTTCGATCAGCCCGTCGTCAAACAATACGGTTTCCCCGGTATTCAGCTGCTCGGCAATTCCCGGAATCGTACACCCAATTGTATGTTCATCATCACCGATTCCCTGCTCGTCCGCCAGGTACAGATGCTGACCTTCCTTGATAGCTATTTTTTCATTATTCCGGGTAATGGTTCTGATTTTCGGACCGGCAAGGTCCATATAGATACGGCAACTGAGTCCGGTGATTTTTGTGGCGCGTTTTACCTGTTGTATCATCCGGAACCAGACTGATTCATCATCGTGGGCACAATTAATCCGGGCTACATTCATCCCGGATTGGATCAGGTTTTTAACTTTTGAATAATCATCAGCAAACTCCGTATCAAAAGTGACCATAATCCATGGAACGGATTCTGTTTGTCTTTTTCCGAATAAAGCAGTGGCCCTTTCTGAAAAGAATTCTTTGCTCTTCTGATAGTCAAATACCTGCTCCGGAAGCACCGTGTCATTCCCGATACGGTTCAGAATAGCGAGCAGCTGACCGCGGATATGACTTTCAGAACTGGCCATGGAAGAAAGTCCATATTCATGCAGTGCATCCTGCAGATTCCTTATATCCAAACTTCGTAAAGCGAGATAATGGAGCAGATTTACTGCGCTTTTCCGGTTGGAAGGATGTACTTTTTCAAGCAAATAATCAAAATCCCGCTCCGCCGCCAACATAAATTCATCAATCCGTTCCAGTTCATTGGCCAACCTGACCAGTTCTTCCTTCATTTGAAATATTTAAACAAATTAATAAAGAGGTCCGCAAACTAACACTGATGCAGATTAGAGTGCTGAATGATTTTATACGGATTAATGCAAGGCGATTGCAGGTGCTTCTGCTTGTTTGAATTTCTGTCCTAACATTCCGGCCATGGTTTGAGCCAATTGCTGAAGATAATGCTGCTCGTCAGACTTAATTTCCCCGGCTGGTTCAATGCCCGGACCCATAACAGCAAACCAGGCTTGTGAAGAACCACTGATAAACTCCCCATGTGAAGTCCAGTTACCGGTACGACTGCCACGGCCATGATCGGTAGTGATGATGAAGGTGGTATTATTTTTATACCCGGGCGTGGTTTGCACCCAATGCCAGAGATCGGCAATCATCCGGTCCACCTGGCTGGCCTGTTGCAAATAAAGATCATAACGGCCGTCGTGTGCATACTCATCCGTTTCTCCTAATCCAAGGCATAAAACACGGGGCTGGTTGATTTGCAGGTATTCCCGGGCAGCCAGAAAGGTCAGCTGATCGTAACGGGTAGCTTTTTTATCCGTGATGGTTTCCCGTTGAACGGTATTGATCATTTGTTGCGCATCGGTCTCCCCATTGGTAGCAACGTACCCGCTATTAACAGGTAACCCGTTTCTTTCCGAATTGAGAATAAAAGGAAATACATCCCAGGAAGAAAATACGGCTACTTTACCAGCGAAATCCGGCTGCCGGTTCAGGTACTCAAATACATTAATGTTTGGATTTCTTTTCTTCCGGTTGGAGGAAATCTGCATATCCGTATTGCCGGTAAACATTTCATTATACCCCGGATAAGAAAGTGAATAAAGATTAGCCGCATCCACTTTGTTCTGCCAATGCCGGTTGCCAAATACCTGGCCCTTCGTCGCGATCACTTTCCAGAAAAAAGGCATTAGTTTCTCCCGGCGTTCTTTCGCTGAAGATGCCCAGTATTGCAGACCGATGGTGGAATGGTCGGGTGTGAATTTTTCCGAATGAAGAATGGAGGAATCGGCCCCATTGAATAATTCCTGCCAGCGGAACCCATCGACAGTGATGATAAAGAGATTACGGGTTACAGGCAACGGCGTTTTTGCGACCGATGTAAATTCGTGTTTGGCAATCACAGGTGTCAGCACAATCCCAAGGACAAAACAAGTCCAGATGCTTTTCATGTGTAACGGTTTTGCAAAGAAAGCAAGCCGATATAACCTCAATATTAAGTATAGATTACGGAATTGTTAGGATTGCACCGATTGCAAAGCTCCGCGGATTATTAATAAGGCATCCGTTATCTGTTCCCGGGTTATAATTAAGGGGGGACAAAGCTGTAATACATTTCCCTGGGATACTTTAAAACTCAACCCGTGTTTTAAACAATAATACAAAACAGCTTCTGCCTCCTCGACGGCTCTTTCTTTGGTCAGAGGATCCTTAACCAGTTCCACTGCCCATAATAATCCCTTTCCCCTGATATCTCCGATCATCGGAAATTCATCTTTGAATATTGTCAGCTCTTTCCGGATAAAAGACTCATCCGCTTGCACCTTTTCTATTAAATGCTGATCGATTGTATAATCGATCATGGCGAGGGCTGCGGCTGCACCCATCGGGCTTTTCTCGTGCGTATAATGTCCCAGTGAAATATCCCCCGCTATATTGTATTCTTCTTTGGTAATGATCGCTGCAATCGGAAATGCGCCGGCACCCAATCCTTTTCCCAGGCAAAGTATATCCGGTACAATGCCATATTGTTCAAAGGCGAACAGGGTTCCCATTCTTCCGAATGCAATGGGAATCTCATCCAGTATCAGCAGTACCTGGTGACGGTCGCATACTTCCCTGATTTTTTCCCAATACGGCTTCGAAGGAATCTGCACATCGGTATTCCGGATGGTTTCTGCGATAAAAGCCCCTGCATCCTCATTACGGGTTAACACTTCATCCAGCAACTCAGCAAACTGCAGTTCCTGATCCGGTCCATTCCGGTATCTATCGGCCTGTGGAATAAATATAGTCTCCGGGTAAAGTTGTCCCATGTATTTCCTGAACTGTTCTTCCCCGCCAACCGCAATGGCATCCAGCGAAGCCCCGTGGAAAGAACCTTGCACGGAAACCACTTTTTGTTTTCCGGTAATCCGGCGGGCAAGTTTCAGGGCCATACCTACTGCGCTGGTTCCGCCCGGGGCAAACAATACCCGGTTGAGGGAAGCTGGCAATAAACTGACCAGTTTTTCGGCCAGCTCTATAGCGACTTTATTGGTATAGCGCCTCGGCGAAAAGGGTAGAATATCCAGCTGCGCTTTCAATCGGTCAGTCACATACGAATTTCTATATCCAACCTGGTGAACACTATTGCCATGAAAATCCATGTAACGCTTTCCGTTGATATCGGTCAGGTAAATGCCTTCGCAGGATTCAATCACATTGAGGCAAGGGGTGGACAGGGACTGATGCAGAAAAACCGCTGCATCCCTGGACAGCCATTCCAGTGTTTGCGGGTTGAGCTGGCTGTACCATTCCCCGCGGCCTTCGGAAAAATTCACATCCCCCTCCTGATATAAATGACGTATGGATTCATCCATAGCTATTTGTTTAAAAGCCGTTCATTAATTTTTCGGCCAAACCAAATGACAAAGTCATACCTGCCCCACCCAACCCGTTAAAAATAAATACACCATTTTCCGGTTGCAGGGCTAAATACTCAGACCCATCAGTGAGTTTGGGATAGACCCCATTCCAGGATTCGATGAGTCGTTCATCCCTGAAACGGGCAAAGGTTTTCAGGTAATCCAGGATCAATTGATTGATAAACTGTTTATCAAAGGGATCATGGGTATCTCCGTATTCATGCGAATCGCCGATGGTGAGTTCAGCTGCCTCATTCTGAGACACCATGACATGGATTCCCCATTTAAGATAGTCCGGGTACTCCTGCTGGTAGCGTTGTTTTAATTGCCTGAGTGAGGGAGTTGCGGCAAATCCTTTATAGTGTACCAGGGAAAGTGAGCCACATAACGCGGGGCCAATTCTCCAGTTATCCGGCTGGGCAATCATCCGCATCATTTGTAGTTTACATTTGGTCAGCGGAGCGGATGCATATTCATCCGGAAATAGGCTTTCAAAATCAGGTCCGCTGCAAACCACCACCAGGTCTGCCTCCACTGTTTCTTTACCGATTTCCACCTTCGGATACCGCACAGCCGTAACGGCTCGTCCCCAGGTAAATTCCACGCCATATTTCTCTTCCAGCCAGGCGGGGATCGTAGCAATGGCTTTTCGGGAATCAATGATCACTTCATCGGGACTATAAAGTGCACCTTGCAATTTATAATTGATCACCGCTCCGGACATACTGTTTGTTTCAGCCAGTGTCAGCATCCGGCAGCCTCTTGATTTTTCGGCAGCAGCGGCAAACTCATTCATTACCTGCCACTCATCCGGGGCATAAGCCATGTGCAGCGATCCCACTTCATCAAACCAGATCCCAGCCTGCAGACATACTTCTTTCCAGATACTCCGGGAGCGGAGCGCTGTTTCATACCATTCCCCTTCCGGTTGTCCTACCGGCCATACCATACCAAAATTCCGGATGGAAGCTCCCACAGCTTTGCCACTCCGCTCTATGACCCTTACCTTATACCCCTTTAAAGCCAGTGCCCGCGCTGTAGCCAAACCAGCGATACCCGCACCAATAACAATTGCATTCTTTAACATAGCTATTCCATTTTATGAAATGAACTCTTCTTGTGTTTTCTTTTAAAATAAAGGGCCGACAGTATGACAAGCAATATACCGGCAACAGACCCGATCAGTACAAGACGGATGAAAAAGCCGGTCCACGACAAATCCACCCGGGTGAAATTTTTGACAAAAAGAATACCGGTACTACCGAGGTACCCGAATGAATCAGCCACATAGATAATAAAACCGGCATTGCTGATATAGCGGAAGCTGGCGATGAGTCGTTCGAACAACATGCAGTTAAACGGCACATAGCCGATATAAAGTCCTACCCCGCTAAGCGTCATCCACCAAAATGGTGAAATTCCGTCTTCCAGAAAGAGGATCGTGCTGAATATGGAGATTAAAAATCCGGCGACAATTACTACATGATTGATCAGCAGGGCCCGTATATTTTTCCGGATCAGGATCAGCAAACTCATTAATACCAGTACCAGCAGTGAAGCAGGCAGCTCACTTTGTGTAAACACAGCCGCATTATTTGCAAAACCCAGTTCACTCCACATATTAGAGGCGAAATTGCTCCGGTAATCCCTGATAATAGTCAGCATTACATAGGAAACAATCAGCAAGAATAAGCCTGGAAAAAAAGTTTTGATAAAATCCCTTCGTCTTTTCGGACTCATGGGCTTTCGTTCCGTACGGTAATAAATATCCCGCTGATCCGGTAAGGGGGTCTTATCCAATAACCAGGTAAATAATATAAGTACCGGAAAGAACAATAACCCGGTTACCCAGGGCATCCAGTATTCAGATACCGACCATTCGAGCAACACAAATTTCCCGGCAGATTGTGCAAAACCGGAAGCAAAAATAAAACTGGCTGATAATACCGCACCGAGTAGCTCGGTGGTTCGCCTGCCTTCCAGGTAACTAAACACCAGACCGTAGATCACGCCGAGCGGAAACCCATTAAAAAAAAGGAACAACACATTAAAAGGTGCCGGAAACAAGGCAAAAAACAAAAGTGAAATCCAGGATAAAAAAATAAGCTTCAGAATGGCCGGAGCCCGTTTATCGGTCTGCATAGAACCAATAAAACCGATCCCGAAAAACTTGCTGGCAGTATACCCGATCGTCTGTGCAATGACAAGCCATATTTTATAATCAACGCCGGCAAAGCTGATTCCTGAGAAATCGGCTGCGGTAAAAGGTTTACGGAATGCATACATACAGGTATACACACAAAAAGCTGAAAGGGCAGCGAGCATTGATACCTGCCATTCTTTCCTGCTCAGTTGCAAGGAGAGAGTATTCATCAGGAGAGTATAGCAGGTATATCAGAAAGCTGGTTCAGAATATGACTGGGATTGCCTGCTTCGAGGACTTCCCGGGTGGTAGCCCCGGTAGTCATGGCAATGACTAAGCGGCAACCTGCATTCCGTCCTTCTTCTATATCTACGGGGGTATCCCCGATTTTTATTACTTCGGCGGCATCTTCCACGCCCGCCCGCTTCATCAGCTCACTGATCATATAAGTATAAGGGCGACCCATAGCTACTTCATTGCTCCCGATATAATCATCCACCAACCCTTTTTCTTTCCATTGAAAACGATGCACGATGGTATCCGCAATCCGCTTTGAAAAACCGGTATTCAATGCAATACGGATTCCTTTTTCCTTTAACAGTAAAAAAATATCCTCCGCGCCGGGCATTGGTTTTACTGCCGGGTCATATTCATAAAAATCGACCATCTCCTTTTCAAAATCCGCATGAATCTCTTCTATAAATTCCGGATCCGGATCCACCCCGATTTTTTCCAGCATCAGCTGAATGGCCAAGGGCTTATGATAGCCCATCAGGGGATTGGCATCCGCTTCGTTAATTTCAAGACCGTGACTGGCAAAGGCATTCCTGAACGCTTGGGCTACATTATTACTATCCATGACGGTGGTGCCTGCTATATCAAATACAGCGAGTTTGATTGACATACTAAATATTTCCCGAAAGGTATTGGGAAGTAATAGTATGCCTGTTAAGCCAGCATGAACAAACCTTTAACTCTGTGTGATTACATCAGAAGACGAAAGTGGCAGAAAGCCATCCGGAGCGACACACCCCATTGATACCGGAACCATGGGTGCGGTAATCTTCATGCAACAGGTTCTGCAGTCCCAATGAAAAGGAGACCTGCTTTAGTTTATATCCTCCGTAAAGATTAAACAGGTTCCAGCCTGGTGTACCCCCTGCAGGAATACGATTATCTTCCTTATCGCCCTGTGCCAGTCGTTTCTGTGCAGTAGCAAACTGCCATTCAGCCGCGGCAAACCAGGCATTATTCCTGTACGTGACGAGCCCTCTTCCATTAAATGGGGGTATCCGGCGCAAGGGTTCCTGCCGGGTCAGACTCTGTCCAAAAGTATAGGCCAGTCCTCCTTTGATGTCAAGCTTACCGGTAATCTGTGCCGAAAATGAGAACTCCGTACCACGTAGGAAGGCCGCATCTGTATTCTCTTTCCGGTAAACGGGATACCCACTTATCACTTGTCCTTCTTCCCTGACCCGGGTGATCAGATTGCTGATATCCATATAAAAAAAGGCGGCCGCCGCACTGACTCTCCTTCCGCGGATCTTATAACCCAGTTCTGTCTGAGCAGATTTCTCCGGTTGTAATCCGGCAGCCGGAATCTCATACCTGAAATCCACAATACCGAGGGTACCCATATCATCAATATTCGGCGCTCGGAAACCGCTGCTGTAGGAAAGATATACAGACTGCGTTTTGCTGAGTTTATATAAAATGGCGGCATTGTATACGAAGGCTGAGGGATTGATACGTACATCACCAATCGTGGTATCCGAAATCTTTGCAGTAAACTGATTGAAACGAATCCCTGCATCCAGCAACCAGCGGCCAAGATTGAAATGATGAAGTGAATAGGCCGAATAATTGCCATAGACCGAACGATCCGGGTATAGTCCCCTTTTCTGATCAGCCACAGCCGTGGAGAGATTTATGTCTTCCCTGGTGCTGAAAATTTTATCCAGGTATACTTCGATACCTGAATTTGCGGACCAATGCCTGGTAAGCACCGAGTTAATATCAAGGGTCAGACCCGCAGTACGAACCCTGTCCCGCTCCTGTCGTAAAACCTGGCTGCCATTCTTTTGGTTATTTCTACCTTCTTTCCCTTCCTGCAATGAAACCGTTAGTTCAGTTTCCTTGAAAATCCGTGAACCATTGACTTTCCGGAGACGGGCATAACTGAATAACCGCCGCTGGGGATCCATTTCATTTAACTGAAAATTTTCCAGCCGCACTTTATGATAGACCGGCACATGCTGCTGTTGTAATAACTGGCTGACAAACTGAAGGGTTGTATTCTTCTGCAGGCTGAACTTCAGATTCAGGTCCAATCCCCATTCATCATATCCGGAAGGAGATTGTTTGCCCGTGGTATCTCCGCCGATCAGATCGCCAAAATCCTTCTTACTAATACCGGCTAGCAAGGCTACCTTCTTGTTAGCAAATGCAATTTCTCCCCGGCCGGTTTTTTCCATGCCTCCGGTCATATATTTCCCGGTCAGACGGCCGGTAAGTTTGTTTCCTGACAATGAAAATTCAGGTTCCTTCGTAAAAATCTGTACCACCCCTCCCATCGCATCGGTACCATACTGTACAGAACCGGTTCCTTTGGCCACTTCGATCCGGCCGATGGTATACAGGTCAATGGTATTCAGGTATTGGTTGGGACCATAACGGAAAGTAGAGTTATTCATCCGTACCCCATCTACCAGTAACAAAGTCTGATTACCGGTCAGTCCCCTTACAAAAGGAGAACCGCCCCCATGATTTGTTTTCTGCACAAATACACCCGGCATTCCCATCAGGGCTTCCGGAGTACTCCGCGGACTGAATTCCTGCAGGAATTTACCGGAAACTGCACTAACGGTATAAGGCACCCGCAGATTTTCCTGCTTACTCCGCAGGGCGGTGAGTACCACTTCATTCATGGAAGTGATGCTGGTATCAGTTCCGGCAACCGGTTGTTGCGCATTGGCCGACAGCATCAGCCAAATACCTGACAGTAACAATAGTCCTTTTTTCCACATGATTTAAAACATTAATCTTCTTTCTCCGTTTTTTTCAGAAATGCACTCCGGCGGGGTGCTGGCATTTTACTTCCTTCTCCTTTCACCGCTTTCCAGATTACTTCATTGAAAACCAGATCCGGTATGGCATCTTCCTTACTGAAATCAAAAGTTTCACTTAAGCGGGCGCTGGGTGTGTTCTTTGTGTTCTTTTCATTCAGGTCCACCAATGCAGGAACCGCTAAAAAGGCTTCTCCATTAAACTGACTACTGAAACAGCGCCACATGGGTTCCGCGGCCGCATCATACTGACTCATCGGTGGCAGGCCCAGTATCAGTTCGATCGTGCGAAGCATAGAAGAAGTGGAATACATGGTATGATCGATGAATTTGCGTTTTACAAAACCACCCGCCACATAAGCCGTGGTCCGGTGTGCATCCACATGATCGGGTCCGTTCTGTGCATCATCCTCTACAATAAATATGGCCGTTTCTTTCCAGATCGGGCTTTTGGACAAATACTCTATAAACATGCCTACGGCAAGATCATTATCCGCCACATGCGCAAAGGGCGTAGGCCGGCCCAGGCGCTGCCCTTCCGTATGATCATTAATAAAACGAAGTGAATTAAAACGGGGTACTGCATTGGCCGTTAAGAGCGAATCAAACTCCCGTTTCCACTGGTAAAAACGGGTGGTATCCCGGACCGTCTCATCCCAGCTGGTATAATAGGGACAAAAGTGATTTTCCAGGGTTTTATAATTGGCTTTATAGTCGTCTGCAAATTCCCCGTATGTTCGGAAACTCACCCCGGCCCGTTGACAATAATCCCAGATAAATCCACGGTCCGGGTTCGAAATCTCCCGGTTACCCTCCGCATCATAACTGCCCCCACGGCCGCCATAACTGGTAGGCCATGTTTTCTCGAGGTAATCATTGGCATTGGCCGCGGTACTCCAGTTATGTCCGTCGGCACTCACTTCCCCATCCACATAAAAATTATCGAGTAAAACAAACTCCTCAGCCAGTTTATGCTGGTTAGGTGTTATGTTCTTTCCGAATAAAACCAGGCTTGTATCTCCATTGCCACCGGGCATATCACCCAGGACCTGGTCATAGGTTCTGTTTTCCTTGAGAATATAAAAAACATATTTTATCGGAGAAGGGTCACCCACTTTCATGGGGATGGGGTTTCCTGTCTCCCCATTGGAAGTCATTTCCCTTTCCTTAGTATAAGGCGTGTTTAAATAAACTGTTTGAGAGTAAGCAGCAAGAGCATTTGTATTGGGAATATCAATAATACTCATGGTCCCTTTAAACAGACCCGCGATATACTCAATCCGGCTCTGTTTACTGCGGTAATCACCCTGCTGGTAGTTGACTTCCTGGTCTCTTTTCGACGGATCAGGACCTTTTGCATTGGGCTTTGAGGAAAAGCCTTTGCCGTTACTGACAAATATTTTCTTACCAACCACTTTTACATTGGTTGGATACCAGCCTGTTGGAATAAATCCTTTTGACTGACTGAAACCAGGTTTACTGACATCAAAGACGGCCAGGCAGTTATTATCCGCATTGGCCACAAATAAGGTCTGCTGATCTTCACTCAAAGCAAGCCCGTTACTGGCAGAACCAGTCGGTGCATCCGGGTATAGTGCGGCATTCAGTGTTTCCAGCACTTTTCGGCTGGCCATATCAATCACGGAAACGGCATTGTCCCCGGCATTCGCTACAAACAGGTATTTACCATTTTTGGACAGGAGCAGCTCATTCGGATTCTCGCCAACATCAATGGTTGACTGAATAGTGCGGCTCATGATATTATAGATCAGTACTTTCTTACCTCCCCATAATGAAATATAAAGATTTTTTTTATCAGCTGAGAGCAGGCAGGCATAGGCCGGCTCTTTGAGTTCCAGTTTAAAAAGAATGTTCTTTGTTGTAAGATCAAGTACATATAATGAATTATCCTCTTTTGTAACTACATACATGATCCTGCCAGAGGCATCGAGCTCAATGCCTGCCGGTGATATTTTTTCCGGCCATTTCTTTCCGAGCAGAATACTGTCTTCCAGTACCAGTTTATTTTTCCGGATTGCGTATTTCAGAATCCGGTTATCATTACCGCCACTGGCATAGAGAAGTTTTTCATCTGGACTGAATTTCAGGCCATACCATGACTTTTGAATAACGACCGCATCCATTACTTTCTCTTTCGCCGGGTCTATCAGTTGAATACTCTGCACACTCTGGCCATTATTAGTTACCGCCATCCATTTCCGGGAGCGGCTGAGGGCCATATTCAGGGGCAGGTCACCCAGCGGGAGTGAACGGCCGGCCGGTGTTAATTTCCAACCATTCGGGAGTTGGACCGGTGTTTGAGCAAAGAGATCCGCTGAAACCAGGGAGGCCAGCAGGAGCAGTAAGGCAATTCTGTTTTTCATCCGTTTAATTTTTGGATTTATAATGATCCGTTCGTTGTTCATGTTCGTCATCCATTTTAGGCCCCTGTTCCACTTTACGCCAATCAATTGAACGGTTATATTTTTTCATCGCTTTATCCGCATCAAATACTCTTTTATCCGGATAAACAAAAGTATACGGACTATAGTCGGGTTGTTCCTTAAAAAAGTCCTGCAATAAAGAGGCCGTTACATCATACTGGTTGACGTATGGAATATTAAGAATATTATATACGACTTTCAGTATGGAACCAAAGTTAGCATGTACATGGGATACATAGTTTCGTTTTACATAAGGTCCGGCCATCATCAGTACACTCCGGTGCGCATCAATATGATCAACGCCTCCCTGCGGATCATCTTCGGTCACAATCACCAACATGTTTTTCCAATACTTTGTCCGGGACAAAAAATGCAGGATTCGTCCCACGGCCAGGTCATTATCGGCCATATAGGAATGAGTATAGGGATACCCATCATCAGGCCGGGGTCCGGCACCATGATCATTGGGGACCTGCATGGTGACTAATTGCGGCATTTCCTCCTTACCATTCAGCCACATCTTTGTAAACTCTTCCTCAAATTGCTCCATCCGGAACTGATCCGGAATATTGGTATTGTACCCCGCATAATTATGGGAAGTACGGCTCCACAATGCTTTTTGCATGGGCACCATTACACCATGCGCCGCCCCGGTCAGGGTATCATGCCATTCTTCCCGAACGTGGGCGGTTTCATTGGCTTCCCCGAAATTGTAAAAAGAGACTTTATTCCTTTCCAATGCCTCCCACAGGCCACCAATTTCCGCATAATCTTCCGGATCCATACTGCCGGTGCTTCCGGGAAATCTTCTGCCAGGAGCTTTGGAAAAAATGGAGGCAGATTTACTGACACTGGAATTTGTTTCCACCCATTCGTTAGGAATTACTCCCATCATCCAGTGGTGACCATGAATAGAAGCATCACTGTCGCAGTAAAAATTATCACTATAAGCAAATTCGCCGGCCAACTTCGTGTGATTCGGCATTACATTGGCATTGGCCACTTTCAGGGTGTCATTCTTCCCGTATACATTCACATTTACTCCATACCTCGCCAGTGTCAGGTCCCCTTTACCGGTAACCATCTGGCCCAGCACTTCATCGTAAGTTCTATTCTCCTTGGTGATATAAACAATGTACTTAATGGGACTTTGCCTGAGTTTTGGTAATGCAGGCAGTGGATTCTTCGCATCATCTTTTACACGCACTGCCTGCATAGTATTTTCAACAGATTGCCTGGTATAGGCGGCCAGTTGTCTGGCATCCGGCATTTTTATTTTCTGAAAACTGGCCAGTTGTATATCACCGATATAAGTTCCCGCCACAGGTTTCACAAAATCCTTTCCTCCATTCGGACCCGCCCCCATTCCCCGGCAACTGATCACGTATATTTCCTTTTCATCTTTGCTCAGCTGTACCCTGGCCGGACCCCAACCGGTGGGAATCAGGCCAATTGTTTTCTTTGAAGGGATATCGATCACGGCCACTGCATTAAAACCCAACAAGGCAACATATAGTTTCTTCTCATCCTTACTTAATGTAATTCCGAATGGTAACACCCCCCTGTACCGGTCAATCCGTTTATCCACTTTAATGGGAATATGGGTGATTATTTTTCTGATTTTATAATCAATGACTGTTATATTATCATTGGTGGCATTGGAAACATAGGCAAAGCGGCTGCCAACGGCGACTGAATTCGGACTGGCTCCTCCCACCACTTCGGCATCTTCGATCATTTGCCCGATCTGGTGTCCGGTTTTAAATTTGTCAATGACCTGGTTGCTGGAAAGATCAATGGTAAACACACTCATTGCTTCAGGTGCAAGCGGACTACCCACTCCCGGAATGTTCTTTCCATCAATGACTGTTCCACTAATAGAAGCCGGAGAGTTGTCCGGATAAGGATGCCAGTTGATCATCATACTGTTGTAGTTCGTTGAGTCCATCCCTTCTACGAGCGGATAAGCGTACATCCCAACGTTGGCCACAAAAGCCAGTTTCCTGTCCGGACTCAGTGAAAGGCCAAATGGTTGTCGGCCCACCGGAATACTGGCGGTAATTTTTTTTGTGCTGAGATCAATCCGCACCAGGCGGAAATTGCCACGGTCAAGCACCAGTACTTCATTGCGGCTTTCATTTACTAAAAGATCAGCTGTAAAACTGTCATCAAATCGTTCGCTTCCTGCCATCCCGTTGAGACTGATTGAATCAAGGGTCATCATTCTTTCAATATCGTACTTGATGACTGCCCCGTTATCACCTCCACTGAGGTAGATAGTTCTGTTGTCGGCAGCAAATGCTACTCCGAGAAAAGAGCCATTCGACAAGGGGGATTTTATTGTCTTGTCGTAGGAGGGTACCCGGATATGATTTAACGACTGCAGGTCAATAATGGTGAACACTCCGTTATGGAGGGTTACAGCTTTTCTCCCATCTGGCGAAATGGCCATCCCAAAAGGATCGTGGGTGATACGGATCATTTCGCCGGCCGGACTCACATAACGGCCACTGGGGAGTACGGAAACTCCTTTTTCATTAATGCTGGCATATTGATTTCGGCCGGGTACCTGGAGTGTCAGGATACCTGATGATTGGGCCGATAAAAAAACATTGTATAAAAGGGTAAGGATTAAAAAGGGGAATCTATATTTCATATTGTAATGTATTAAAAATGGCGGAACCTGGAAAAGTTCCGCCTTGCTAACAACTGCTCACTTTTTGCTTATGCTAAAATTTTTATATAATCCGGATTTTTATTGGGCAATCCAGGGTCTTGTATTCATATCATCTGCACCCTGGCGCTGTACTGCTGCTGCCCGGTTGGTTCCATTCAGGGACTGTTCGGATAGCGGATAGATATAACGAACAGGAACTTTGTTATTATTCAGGTTAGCGGGACCGGGAGTGATCACCGGCATTCCGGTTCTTCTCCAGTCAAACCAGGCTTCCAGGCCATTGAAGTAAAGGGCCACCCATTTTTGTAAGGCAATTTTTTCCAGTTTCTGATTATCCGTTCCGGTATAGGCAACGGAAGACTGACTCAGGTAACCGGCAGGCATCGCCACATTCAGATTATAACCTGCAGGTACCACAGACTGCCAATAAGCAAAATTGGCATTGATGCCATTGGTATAATATACTTCCGCATCACCGCTTGTGATGATTCCTTTTTGTTTTGCTTCCGCCAGGATAAACTGGAGTTCGGCATACGTCATCAGCAATGCTCTTGCAGCGGCAGGATCTGGTACAGCTTGTCCTGCATCATTACATACCAGGCAGGCGAATGTATAACCCACCCTTGAAACACCTTGTACACCTCCATTATAAGCCAGGGCATCCACATCACTCAGCCCATTGGGTACCCCAAGGATGGCCGGTGTGCCGGCGGCAACTGAAGCCTGAGTGGGCCGGCCAAAAATATTAATCCGCGTATCGTTCAATGCAGACAAACGATCCGTCAGTGTTTTACTTACCCGGAATTCGTCAAAGGAACCAACCCTTGTGCCATACAAAGGCCACTGGTTAGGCGCTGCTGCCAGGTATTTCATTTCCGCGTTATCGGCATTGCTGGTAAAAACCGGATTATTCACCGGATCACCCACAATCGCCTGCATTTCTGCATTTACGTTTTTCTTTTTGGAGAGACGCAGCAGATAACGGAGACGCAGCGAATTGGCCAGTTTTCTCCATTTGAGTAAAGAGGCACTTCCTCCTCCATACAGCAGATCACCGGTGAAAGTACCTGTAGCTGTTGCCAGGGACTCGTTGGCTTTCTTCAGATCGGCAAGGATGGCGGTATAAATATCTTCCTGCTTATCATAGGCAGGTTGATATACCCCATCTGTTTTGGCCTTTCCGGCTTCGGTATAGGGCACATCTCCATACGCATCCGTTGCCAGTGAAAACAACCAGGATTTCATGATCAGGGCTACCCCGAAATAGGGATTTTTTTCATCATTATTCACCGCCGTGAAAATGTTCTGAATATTTCTGTAATTACCATACACGGTACTCCATATACCATTCTGCTCATTCCAACCATAACGATCTTCGTTCACAAACTGAATTTTCGCATGGTGCTGCACCACAATATTACCAATGCCCCATGCTTCACTCACCTGGCGGTCCATTGAACTCTTGATAATGCCGCTGAGCAACAGATCCGGTGTAACGGTGGTGGTATTATTCTTATTGGTATTGGTATCTGAAAAATCCTTTGTACAACCGGTAAGCAGGACAATGCCAATCACCGGAAGAACAGATTTAAATAGTTTCATCATTGCTGATTTAAAAGTGAATTATAATTTAAAACTCAGGTTAAGACCATAGCTGCGTGTGGTAGGCAGACTCATATACTCAATACCGGGCAGGGCGGTACCACCGGAATAGGACATGGTTTCCGGGTCAATATGGGGTACATTATCCCATACAAAGAGATTACGTCCAACCAGGCTGATTGTAAGACCTCTTACCGGGAGCTTGCCAAATACTTTATCCGGTACTGAATAACTCAGTTGCAATTCACGGAGTTTGATAAAAGAGGCATCATACATTACACCTTCAGCGATGCTCCGTCCACCGGTCCAGGCGGTATGCCACTCACGGGCGGTTACTTTTTTGGAATTCGGGCTGAATGAGCCATCCGTGTTTTGTACCACGCCTTGTCCGATTACCCCATTTCCATCCAGAGTAAGGTCATAGCCATTAGCACGACCTTCGAGTGTTTCTATAATAATGCCACCCTCGCGTCCTACCGTCTGCGTTTCTGAATACAGTTCTCCGCCGCTGCGGATATCAAAGAGGAAACTCAGCCGGACGCCTTTATAAGTAAACCCGTTACCAATTCCCATCAGGAAATCAGGATTATAGTTACCCAGTTTGATCCGATTGGTAGTGGCAACAGGACGGCCATTGGCTCCATATACCATCTGGCCCACATATTTACCACTGGCGTCATAATATTTTGCTGTGGGATCCGTATTCTGTACACGGGCAAAACCGATACCATAAAGATCACCCATACGCTCCCCTACTCGGGCTTCCACACTTACGCGGCGGCTTGCCATTACGTAGTTGGTCAGCCCATCGCTCAGTTCAAGAACGGTACTGCGGTTTGCTGAGAAATTCACAAAAGCATTCCATTTGAAATCCTTTTTCTCCACCGGTACTGCGGTGAGCATCATTTCAACGCCATTGTTGCGAATCAGCCCGGCATTGATTTTACGGGTGTCGTAACCACTGGTACTGGAAAGAGGAATATTCAGAATCTGATTCTTGGTCCGGCTCTGATAAAAAGTAAGATCAAGCCCCAGGCGACCTTTGAAGAACCGGATATCCGTTCCAAACTCATAAGCAGAACTGATTTCCGGTTTAAGGTTCAGGTTAGCCAGACTGCTGGTTTCACTATAGATCTGGAAGGAACCGAAAGGCTCACTCCGGTTATAAGTCTGTGTAAAAGCAAAAGGATCGGTGTCGTTACCCACCTGGGCAAAACTACCTCTCAGCTTAAAGAAACTAATGGCTTTGGGCAGGGTGACCATATCACTGATCACGGCACTGAGCGCAGCAGATGAATAGAAATAAGAATTCACTTCGTTACCGAAAGCTTTCAGATCCTCCGGCAGGGTAAGTGCACTGCTCCAGTCATTCCGTCCGGTAATATCCAGGAATAATTTATTCTTGTATGAAAGCCCGGCAGATCCATATAAACTGTTGATCCGCTTGGCCACATTGCTTTGCTCCACTACCATCGCTATACGGGAGTTATTCAGGCTGTAAATATTGGGGATATTCAGCTGTCCGGCCACATCTTCCTTAAAGCGGGAGGTCTGGCGCATCTGGTTTCCACCCAGGGTTCCTGTAATACTGAAATCGCTGTTCACCTCTTTATTAAGGGTGAAGAGGAAATCCGAATTGCGTTCTTCGTTTACAATACCTGTTTCCCGGTATTGGCCAAAGGGGAAACGTTGTGTACTGAATGCACGACGATATTCACGGCGCTCATTACTCCAGTCGGTAGCCGTCCTGAACTGCAGGTTCAGCCAGGAATTGAAATCGTATTTCAGCGATACATTGCCAATCAACCGGTCATAATACTGACCATTGGTATTCGCCATTACCGTCAGATATGGATTATCATGGTAATTATAGTTCCAGCTGTATTGTTTCTGATTTTCCAGACCTGGTTGCCAGAGACGTTTCATGTCGCTGACCTTTACAGAAGCAGGCAACCAGCAGTTAAACAGGTACATGATACTTTCGGTACCGTAACTGATAGACGGGCGGTTGTCACTTTCACTTTTAATATAGCTTACAAAAGCTCTTGCAGAAAGTTTATTGGTCAGGTTATACCCACCGGATAAGGATACTGTATTCCGCTTCAGATCGGTATTTGGTACGATTCCTTTCTGATCAACATTGGTAAAACTGAGACGAAAATCGCCGTCTTTATTTCCACCTACAAGAGCGGCATTATTGGTATAGGTTGTACCGGTCTGGAGAAAATTTTTCAGGTTGTCCTTGTCGGCTACCCATAAAGAAGGTGTGATAACGCTTCCAACCGGCGCATTCAGGTCCCCTCCTGTATAATCGATCGGCTGACCATTCAGGGTCCTGGGAGAATTAAACTGAGGATAAAGCTGACCATTAAAGGCTGGTCCCCATCCTTCATCAGTACCATCCGCTAATCCACTACCGCCTCCGTTCACAAAGGCAAATGCACCGCCACTGCCATTTCCCTGGCCATAGGTGGTCTGGTATTCGGGTAGCTTCAGGGGCGTTTCAAAAGTAGCATTGCTGCTGATCTCCACACCTATTCCTTTTTGTTTACGTCCGCTTTTTGTTTTGATCAGGATAACCCCGTTGGCCGCTCTTGAACCATATAAGGCAGAAGCGGCAGGTCCTTTCAACACACTCATGGATTCGATGTCATCCGGATTAATAAAACCAGCTCCATTTCCAAAATCAACTTCCATATTACCACGGCCGGAAGCGCCTGTTATGGCATTGCTGACCGGTACCCCGTCCACTACATATAAAGGCTGGTTTTTATTCAGATCCACAGAACGTTCCCCACGGATAGATACCCGGGCAGAACCACCAATACCGGAGGGACTGCTGATCACAGTAACACCGGCCACTTTACCCGCCAACTGATTGACCACATTGGTTTCACGGGCTACCGTCAGTTCCTCTCCTTTTATCTCCTGAATCGCATAACCCAGTTTCTTTTTATCCTTTTTAATACCCAGGGCAGTAATCACCACTTCACTCATATTCCGTGAATCAGGCTTCAGCATAACCAAACTGGCTTCTGCTGCTTTCACATCAAGGGTAACATACCCTACATTGCTGATCGTCAGTACATCCTGCTCATCCGCCTGAATGGTAAATAAGCCATACGCATCTGCGGTAATCACCTTGCCTGACTTTTTTACGGTCACAGAAGCACCAGCAAGCGGGAGTTGATTTTCATCTGCAACCACCTTCCCAGTAATTGTTTTTTGAGCCAAAGATACTAATGGCAGGAAGCAAATTAGCATAAGCATTAAAAACGGCTGCTTAAACCGGAGTTGAAAAAATGATGTCATAAGAATTTGTTTTAGTTAAGAACCCGTCCAATAAGGGCGCTAAGGTGGCATCTGAAAATGAAGTGCATCTTATCAGGAAGTGAACGAATCGTTATTCTAATGTGAAAGAAAAAACAATAGTTGTATATGTAATATTCAGTTAACAATGAAAGCCTACGCAATCATTCTTATAAGCATCGAAAACCTTCAATAACAATTACTTTACAATTTCTTTACCGTTCGTTAAACTGCAGACTACAGTGGAGTAATAGGTAATAACGTATTTTGACAAACCGCGTACACTTTGAATAAAAGAAACCTCGATGTAGCCGTATTATCCGATCTGCACTTAGGAACCTACGGCTGCCACGCCAATGAAATTGTCAACTACCTCCGTAGCATTTCTCCCAGATTACTTATTCTGAACGGGGATATCATTGATGGCTGGCAGTTCTCCAAACGGTACTTCCCGGGTGCTCATCTCCAGGTGATCAAGGAAATCTTCAATCTCCTCAGCGAGGGAACCAGGGTGGTATACATCACCGGCAACCACGATGAAATGTTACGGCGCTACAGCGGTATTCAACTCAGCAATTTTCAACTGACCGACAAACTGGTGATAGAGATCAATGGCAAGATGACCTGGATCTTTCATGGCGATGTATTTGATAATACCACCAAAGGAAGCGCCAAGATCATCGCCAAACTGGGCGGCTTCGGCTATGACTGGCTGATCCTGCTGAACCGTTGTATCAACTGGACCCTCAAAAAAATAGGCCGCCCTAAAATGAGTCTCAGTAAAAAAATAAAAAACGGGGTAAAGAAAGCAGTCTCCTGGATTGCGGACTTTGAACAAACAGCGGCGGAATTGGCCATCGAAAAAGGATATGATTATGTGATCTGTGGTCATATTCACCAGCCTCAGAAAAAAAAGGTGGAAACCAAGGACGGTAGTGTGATGTATCTCAATAGCGGCGATTGGATTGAAAACCTGACGGCACTGGAATATGTAAATAACGACTGGAATATTTACCAGTACAGGGAAGAAGACTACAGCAAAGCCACAGTGATACCCATCACGAAAAAAATTCCGGCACTGAATGTGGTCACAGACGAAATCAACCTCTTTATAAATTCACTTCAATAATAATAATCCATGAAAATATTCTATGCTGTACAGGCTACCGGCAACGGCCATATCAGCCGGGCGATGACGCTTCTTCCTCATCTTCAGCAATATGGAGAGGTGGATATTTTCCTGAGTGGCGACAATGCCCACCTGCCACTGAACGGGCCGGTGAAATACCGGAGTAAGGG
>JAKQJH010000015.1 GCA_029561255.1 Bacteroidota bacterium
TGTGGTAAACAGGCCGAGTTGTTTGTGAATGAACAAGGGCAACTGATCAGCAGTCTGAAAGAAGTACTGAAAAATCCCAAGGACCTGCAGAAAGCGGTGGAAAGTCTGCAGGCAGAAAATACGGAACTCAAAAAGCATGCAGAAGCGATGGAAGCCCGTCAGCTGGTGGGTATCCGCAACGAGTTGTTGCAGAAAGATGAAATCATCAACAGTGTGAACTTTATCGGGGACATTGTTGAAGTCAGTAATCCGGATGCCCTGAAAAAATTATGCTTTGATTTGAAGAATCACCTGCGCGATCATGTGGCCGTGCTTTGTGCTAATATCGGGGGTAAGCCTTTTGTGGCGGTTGGTATTTCGGAAACGGTGACTGTCGCCAAGAACCTGGATGCCGGTAAGATCATCAAAGAGATTGTGGCCCCCCTGATCAAGGGTGGAGGCGGTGGACAGAAAACACTGGCTACGGCCGGTGGCCAGCAGGTCGATAAATTGCAGGAAGTGATTGAAGCCGTTAAAAAATTATTGTAAGGTTCAGTGGTATAATCTGAAGTCGTCGTCTTCCTTGTATTTCTGTTGTTGTTTTTCCAGCTCCCTGTTCTCTTTGTAGGTCCGGAGACCCCAGAAAATCACAACCAGGCAAATGCTAATAATGGAAATGGAGATGAAGTACTGCATGGAAACCGTCACTTGAATTAAAGCACTAATTACTGCAATTCTGCGGAACACACAATACCACTTTCCGGTTAGTAAAACTACTCTTCGTTTATCTATGCACGTTATCATTGAAACAGAACGGTTGATCCTTCGCCAGTTTGAACCCGGCGAAGGACAATTGATTTATACCCTGAATGAGGACCCGGAAGTCACACTGTATACCGGCGACCCGGTGCGTGACCTGGCCCATGCCAATGAGGTACTGGAACAGGTGATCCTGCCGCAGTATGCCTTGTATAATCATGGGCGCTGGGCGGTACATACCAAACCCGGCATGGAGTTCATTGGCTGGTGCGGGTTAAAATACCGTCCCGAATTGGATGAGATCGATCTCGGTTACCGCTTTATGAAAACCGCCTGGGGAAAAGGCTATGCCAGTGAAGCGGCCATGGCTTCACTCCGGTATGGGTTTGAAAAACTGGGTCTGAATAGGATAGTAGGACGGGCCATGCCAGGTAATATAGCTTCCCTTAAAGTATTGGAGAAATGTGGGATGAAGTATATCGGAGAGGAGATGGTGGAT
>JAKQJH010000049.1 GCA_029561255.1 Bacteroidota bacterium
TTTTCAGCTGCTCGGCTATATCCAGCAGTTCAGGAACGAGCATGTCGTTCAGTTGGAGAATGTCATACATAAAAAAAACTTGAGGTTAGTCAAAACTCGTGGTCACCAATCTTGTAATGTGAAAATTTGAGTTAAATTGAACGAAACAGGCAGGTAAATGATGAGCCAAATGCTATGGAGAGCTAAACTTATCGGCCTCTTTCCGCTGCAAGTATACAGCTAATTCGGCAAAACCAAAAATTTTTACCCGCTTTATCCACTAAGTATCTTCAGACATTATACAGAATTACAAGGGTTTACGTTAAAAACCCCGCTCCCGCTCAATGCTGACTTTCATGCTTTACCTTTGCCCCTCGGAAAAAACGACGATATGTTCAACAAACGAATCAAGATCAGGGAACTGCTGGCCACCGAGCCGGCCGGACAAGAAGTAACCGTAATGGGATGGGTGCGTACCTTCCGCAACAACCAGTTTATTGCATTAAATGATGGAAGCACCAATAACAATCTTCAAGTAGTATTAGAGCTGGGAAAATTTCCGGAAGAAACACTGAAGCGGATCACTACTTCTGCTTCGTTGAAAATAACCGGTACGATTGTTCCCTCATTGGGAAAAGGACAGAAAATGGATCTGAATGCCGCTACACTTGAAGTATTGGGTGACAGCGATGCAGAGAAATATCCGTTGCAACCGAAAAAACATTCGCTGGAGTTTCTCCGGGAGATCGCTCACCTGCGATTCCGTACCAATACGTTCGGATCGGTATTTCGTGTTCGCCACTCACTGGCATTTGCTATTCATCAATTCTTCAATGAAAAAGGATTTGTGTATATGCACACACCGATCATCACGGCCAGTGATGCGGAGGGGGCCGGTGAAATGTTTCGCGTTACTACTTTACCGATTGATGGGACGGCTCCGAAGAATGAAGATGGCAGTATCAATTTTAAAGAAGACTTTTTTGGCCGCAGCACCAACCTTACTGTAAGCGGACAGCTTGAAGGAGAACTGGGTGCCACTGCCTTTGGGGAGATTTATACATTTGGTCCCACCTTCCGTGCTGAAAACAGCAATACCACCCGCCACCTGGCCGAGTTCTGGATGATTGAACCGGAGATGGCATTTTATGATCTCGAAGACAATATGAATCTCGCTGAGGAATTCATCCGTTATATTATCAAATATGCCATGGAGCATAACCGCGAAGACCTCGAGTTCCTGTCACAGCGGCTGGCGGAGGAAGAGAAAGCATTACCACAGGACAAGCGGAGTGAAATGGGCCTGATTGAAAAACTGGAGTTTGTACTGAATAATAATTTTGAACGCCTCACGTATACAGACGCGATTGAGATACTCCGGGAGAGCAATCACAATAAGAAAAAGAAATTCCAGTACCCCGTTACCGGCTGGGGAATGGATCTGCAGAGTGAACATGAACGTTTCCTGGTGGAGAAACATTTTAAAAAACCGGTCATCCTTTATAACTACCCTGCGGCGATCAAAGCATTTTACATGCGTCAGAATGATGGGTGTGCGCCCGGACAACAAACAGTGGCGGCCATGGATATTCTGGCTCCCGGTATCGGTGAGATCGTTGGAGGTTCACAACGGGAAGAGCGCCAGGAAAACCTGGAAAACAGGATGAAAGAAATTGGTATCCCGGTAGAAGAACTCTGGTGGTACCTCGATACGCGTCGCTTTGGTACCGTACCACATGCCGGCTTCGGACTGGGCTTCGAGCGCATGGTGCAGTTTGTAACGGGTATGACAAATATCCGGGACGTGATTGCATTTCCGAGAACGCCGGGAAGCGCGGAATTTTAGGCTAAGAGGTCAAAAGAGAAAAAAGAGAGGAAAAGAGTCAAACTGAATAGCACTACACAATCACACAGGCTTAAAAGCAAAGAGGCCATTACAAAAATGTAACGGCCTCTTTCCTATTTTAAAAACACTTATTTCTATCCTGCTTTTCTCCTTCCTCTCTTTTCCTCTTTTGATCTCTTTAGCGCCGCCCTCAGGGCATTTTTCATTTGGAGTCAGCTAACGGTTTAGTAAACCTCTCCCAACAACACGCTCTCTTTTTATCTCTTTCCTCCTCTTTTGAACTCTTAGCCAACTATTCGTGCACACACATCACCGGCACATGCGACTGATACACCAGCTGCTTGGTAGAACTGGGTTTGAAAACGCCTTCCAGCAAGCGGTGTTTTTTGGGAATGGTGATGATCAGGTCGAGGTTGTTTTTCTCCGCAAATTCATTGATACCATCTTCGATATCGGCATGTTCGATAAAATGATAGGAAGGATTGGCTTCTTCCAGCATCGTATGCAACAGGAGTGATTGTTCCGGTGTTTCGGGTTTGAAATGTTTATTGTGATAGTCAACATTCAGCACATCGAGTTCCGCATTAAATTCTTTTACAAAATCAACGATGAAATGTGTGGGGGTGGTTTTCACCACATCCTTGAAGTCGCAGGCGAATCCGATTTTTTTAATACCATTCCCATAGGTTTTACCGGGCGGGACACAGATGACCGGCCAGGTCAGGTGACGGATCGCCGTGAGGGTATTGCTGCCAAAGAGTATACGCTCTACTCCGGAAGCGCCCTTGGTCCCCATTACTACTGCAAATGGATTTATTTTATTGCAGAGATTTTCCAGTTCGTCAGCTACATTACCGAGCCGGGTTTCCGTATATACTTTCAGACTGCCGGAAGTCAGGTGTTCCACTTCGGTTTTCAGATGTGCAATTTGTTCCTCCGCACCCTTTCGCAGTTCTTCGATCGATACCAGCACAATGGGAGTATCCGTAAAACTCACCGGTACCTGGTATACATGCAGTAATAAAATACTGGCCTTCACGCTTTTTGCCATATCAATGGCATAATGCATGGCGTTGGTGGCGATGGGTGAAAAATCCGTAGGAACAATAATGGTTTTCATTGCTGAAGGTTTGTCTTGAAGTTAACACAGTTACCGGAAAGAAGTCATGACGGCTATCAATTTTCAAAATGATTTTTTGTGGAAAAAAGCGACCCCGGTATCTGATTAGTAAACAACGCTTATGGCAACGATTGACAATGAAGTGGCCGTACAACGGCAACGGGCAGGTGTACGACGTCCGGTAAAGCACCAGTTACGAATCGATATGACTCCCATGGTGGACCTGGGCTTCCTGCTGATCAGTTTTTTTGTAATTACCACAGAACTCAGTAAACCAACCGCTATGTCACTGGCGATGCCTAAGGATGGCGGAGATTTGGAACTGGGAGAGTCCTATGCCTTCACTGTGTTGCTGGGAAATCAGGAGAAAGCCTGGTTTTATTATGGTAACTGGGCAGAAGCCGTAGCAAAAGAGAAGGTGTATCCACTCCACAGTATTACTGAATTGCGGCATAAAATTCAGGAGCGACAACAATGGCTGGATATTCATCCGGGCAAAGAGGGAAGGGACGGGCTCATGGTGCTGGTAAAATCTTCACCGGAGGCGTCTTACAAACAGGTGGTGGATGTACTGGATGAAATGACGATTAACCAGGTGAAAAAATATGCAGTCATCAAACCGGTCTTAAGTGAGTTGGAATGGATAAAAACGGTTCAATAGGAAAGCATCAATTTGCCTGTTTGAGATAAGCCGATATCCTTTGGGCCACATTGTGCCGGATATCCATATAGTACAGGTTGATATCTCCGACATGATAGTTTTTACTCCGGTACAGAAAGCTCCAGGGAAACCGGGGCTTTTTGGTATATAATAATCCGTCTTTAATCTGCGCATCCGTGCTTTTACGGTAGAGTTTGTTATAGCGGACCAGGGCTCCTTTATTTTCTTTACGACTGACAAACTCCGGACCGGTGGTCCAGCTCAGGGGGTTGGTGACCCATGCTGTATCAGTCTCTTTAGTTAAATAGGGTGGACGATAGCCATTGCGGAAAGTGCGCCAGCTGCAAAAACAACCGGTTTGTTGTGCATCATTGCACACTTTCAGGGTGCTGAAGTAATGCCCGGGTACGGGCCAGCCAATGATATAAGCCGTTACCAGTTGTTTGGCCAATGGCTTGTCTTCGAAAAACTCTTTCAGTAGCCGTTCGCTCAGGAATGCCCCCTGGCTATGTCCGGCAATGATGATGGGCCGGCCCTGGTTAAAATGAGTGAGGTAATAAACAAATGCTGCTTTGATATCTGCATAAGCTAATTCAAAAGCGGCCTTGCTTTTCACGGTATCTCCACTATAAAAATTCTGTATATGTGCCTGGCGGTACCGCGGGGCAAATACACGGCTCTGCTGGTTGAATACGCTGGCCTGGTATAAGATGGTGCTGTAATCCGTCTTTGCGTTGATATATGGGTCATCAATCAATGCATTGGTATGCACCGAGTCTTTCTTTTTGGTAAAAGTGGTTGGATGTAAGAAAAAGACATCGGCCAGGCTATCCCGGTTTTCTTTTTGCAGAAAAGGGGGGATACTGTCTGATGGATCTGTTTTCCAGGGATGGGCTGCCCAGTAGTCGAGCTGGCTGAAATCAGGTGAGCCGTCAGGGCTTTTGAAGGGATATCGGGATTGGTAGGCCAGGTATTTATCTGCACAGCTGCTCAGAAGGAAAAATAGTAAAACGGAGGAATAAAGGGTCTTTTTCATGGTTATCCGGGTAAAAATCGGGAAAATTCATCGATTTAAGGGAAATATCGCTCATCATGACCCTTAACCGCTCATGTAGAAACAGCGAGGGCAGTCCTTTCGAGAAAATCTTACAATTATCAGACAATCATATGTTTATGGCATATCATAGGTAAAATTCCAGTAAAATACTGAAAAAAATAAGGTACTTTGTTTTGCATAGTACCAAATATGACACTATCTTTGGTTCAGATTCATTAAACTGAACCAGTATGAATATCGAAAACACACAGAGCCAGATGCGCAAAGGGATACTGGAATTCTGTATTCTCTCCATCATTCGCCGGGGCGAGGCCTATCCCAGTGATATTGTGGAAGAGATGAAGGCGGCCAATCTCCAGATCCTGGAGGGCACGCTTTACCCTTTGTTAACCCGCCTTAAGAATGCGAGCATGCTGACCTACCGATGGGTGGAAAGCAATTCAGGACCGCCCCGAAAATACTTTTCCCTGACTGAAAAGGGAGAGGGTTTTTATAAGGAACTTGAGCAGACCTGGAATGAACTCTCCAATGGGGTAAACGCCCTGACCAGTAAAAAACCTGAACACCCTTTTCAATACTAACCAACCAACTTCAACCAAATACCTGAATCATGAAAAAGATTATTAACATAAACCTCAGTGGCCGGGTCATCCCGATCGAAGATGCTGCTTACGAGCAACTGCAGGCCTATATTGAGAGTC
>JAKQJH010000055.1 GCA_029561255.1 Bacteroidota bacterium
TTCTTTTTTCAGGGCCGTAAAATCCAATCCCTTCCAGGCGGCTGGCTTATACTGTTTACCGGGATCGGCCCAGTAATCACTGTAATGAAAATCGAGCAGCAACTTCATCCCCGCCGCTTTTACCCGTTTGGCCATGGCCAGTGTATGAGGCAAATCACAAAATCCCTTACCCGGTGAATAACCACTGTCGGCCGCCGGATTATTAAAGATCCGCAGCCGCACATAATTAAACCCATGGTCTTTCAGTATTTCCACCGCGTCTTTGGCTACCCCATTATCCGAAAACTTCATTCCCCTCGCTTCCAGCTCCGGTAAAAAAGAAATATCAGCACCCAGCATTTTTCCTACTTCTCTTCGCTTGGCGGGCTCACCGGTCAACTGATAGGTTTTATCAATCGTAATTTTGGCTGTTTCTTTCGGATCAATTGTCTGGATATCGGTACCGCCAGACCATAATCCTTTCGCCGTTGCGTCAAACTTGATCATGCCCGGTTTTGTACCTGACTGAATGATCACCTGGCATTTGCCATTGAAAAGCCGTCGCTGCCACATACCATCGACACATTTATCGGGTTCATGGCTCGAAGGATCTCCATTACCCACACCAATGATCTTTCCATCGCCTGCAATATTAAAATTGATCAGGTTATCGGCATCCGGCACCTCCCTGCCCTCACGGTCCAGTACGGTTATGTTTAATACCGTGGCATCCTTGCCATCGGCCAGTATCGTGGTCTTATACGGTGTTACCACCACTTCTACGGGCTGACCTGTCGTTTCTACCTTACTGTACAGCCGTTTTCCTTTCTTATACGCCACGGCTTCGAGTTTGCCGGGTTCGTAGTTCACCGTCCATTTCAGGTGACTGTTGCGCGGCATATCCTTTTTACCAAGGCTTTTCCCATTCAGG
This sequence comes from Bacteroidota bacterium, assembly GCA_029561255.1. Taxonomy (GTDB): domain Bacteria; phylum Bacteroidota; class Bacteroidia; order Chitinophagales; family Chitinophagaceae; genus JJ008. The sequence goes on from JAKQJH010000055.1 coordinate 911, forward strand.
AATAACTCCACATTGTCGGCATTGGTATTCACCCACACCTCAACCGGATCCCCCTGCTTTTTATTCCAGCCCGGGGCTTTATCGCGCCAGTTCCAATGCGGGGAAATATGCAGCACATCCTCATCGGTCCACCAGCTTTTATAGTAGTAATAAATATTCTTCGGGAAACCGCACATATCCATCACCCCGAAATGGGAATTGATATTGGGCCATTGATAAGGCGTGGGCTCCCCGCGGTAATCGAGTCCGGTCCAGATAAAACCACCGAGCCAGAAATCATTGGGACCGGCCAGGCTCCACCAGTCTTCGGCTTTACTGGCCCACCAGGGGGCCGTGATATCCTGATCCGGCACATAACCACGAATACTATCCTTCTCATATTGTCCCCTGCTAGTTACTGTACTGCCCATCTCCGTACCAATGATCGGCTGATCGGGATGATCGCGGTGATAATCGGCCACGGCATATTGACGATAATTAAAGGACCGTACCGGGATCACTTCATTTACCCCGTTGAATACATTGGCCACATCGGCGGCATAGGTGCTGGTGCGGGAAGGATCGAGTTCTTTTTGTTTGGCAATCAGGGTCTGCGCAATCCGCTTGCCATAACTATTGGTATGAATCCAGCCTTCTTCATTGCCGATGGACCAGATAAATACACTGGCATGATTGCGGTCGCGTTTGATCAGCCGCTCAAACTGGTCCATATATTCAGGACTGCTGTTGAGCAGGCGTTGCTCGTCCATCACCAGCATACCGAGACTGTCACAGGCGTCCAGTAACTCCGGGGTGGGTGCATTATGACTGGTGCGATAGGCATTGCTGCCCATTTTTTTCAACAGGCTGATGCGGTAATACTGCAGGTAATCGGGTAAGGCACTGCCCACCCCCGCATGATCCTGGTGATTATTGGTGCCTTTGAGTTTCACATGAACCCCATTGAGAAAAAGACCGTTTGGTTTGATCTCGATCGTGCGGATACCAAAGCGCTGTTTTACACTGTCGATTACTTTCCCGTTTTGTTTCACCACCGATACGATCCGGTAGAGATAGGGATCATCGAGCGACCACTTACGGGCCTCTTTCACCAGCAGATACTGTTTGACCGCCCTGCGGCCATTCACCGGCAGCTGAAGGGCATCTTCCTTGCTGATGGCCAGTTTCTTTCCACTACGGTCCGTTATATAGCTGATCACAGAGAGCGGCGCAGCAGACAGCCCCTGATTTTCCAGGGTTGTTTCCACCGTGATACTGGTCATATTCCCTTTTTGCTCAGACAGGGCAAATACACCATCGGACGCTATATGAGCATTCGCATATTTATTCAGCCATACATGGCGGTAAATACCGGCACCTTCATAAAACCAGCCTTCGTACTGGGAGGCATCCACACGGACCACGAGTACATTCTCTTTATGGTAATTGATATAATCGGTTACATCATAGGCCACGCCCACATAACCGCTCTTGTTATTTCCTATATAAAATCCATTGAGCCAGAACTGCGCATCCCTGAACACGCCATCAAACTGTACTTGAAAACGCTGACCGGAATCGGCAGCGGCTACGGTAAAATGTTTGCGGTACCAGCCAATACTGGTTTCAGGAAATAAGCCGCCGACAGGTTTATAGCCATGCGACTGCACATCAAAATTATCTTTGTATACGAAGGGAAGTTCAACAGCCCAGTCGTGCGGCAGATCGAGACTGCGCCATTTCTTATCATCAAACTTCGGATCGATGGCGGTATTGGGAGCGGCGCCTGATTTGGAGAAGATCGTACTGATGCCGAAGTTAAAATCACGGGAAGGATCACCCGCATGTCCAAAAGCGAATTTCCAGCCGGCATCCATATTCAGTTGCTGACGCTGGGCAGTTACTGCCTGTACTGTAATCAGTGCAAGCAATAACAGGAGTTCCTGCTTTTTCATAAGAGCAAGTTAGTAAACAATCCTATGTACAGTTGTTAGTTAAAGGCATTTAGCGCAATCGTTGGCTTTCCTGAATTATCAAATGCGCCCTTGGTATAGCCCTGCCAGTTGCCATAGCTCTGGGGCTCCCAGTAAAAGACACCCAGCACTTTATTGCCCGATACGGCTTTGCATTTAGTAATCAGATCAGTGATGAAAGACCTGCACGCATCAGCCTGATCCCAGCTCATGCCCACTTCGGTGATCATCACTTCGCGGCCATAGCGGCTGATCATATCATTGATATTGGCCAGGCACTGACTGTTGCGGGTGGCCCAGTCAATCGGCTCCGGGTACAGCGACATGCCGATGATATCCCAGCTGACCCCATTACTGATCATGCCGTCAAAGATCCAGCGGTACAGGTTATTGTCATACCCGTTGGATAAATGCAGGATTACTTTAATAGAAGGATCCACGGCTTTCACCGCATTGTAACCTTGTTTAACCAGGGAGGCGAAATTGGGCATACTGGTGGATGCCTTGCCGATTGGCCACAACATCCCATTATTGGTCTCATTGCCTACCTGTACCCATTCAGGCACGATGCCATTACTTTTAAGACTTTCGAGCACACTGAATGTATGGTTATATACGGATGTTTGAAGTTCGGTCAGGGTCTGTGCGGCCCAGGCAACGGGAATGGCCTGTTGTCCGGGGTCAGCCCAGGTATCGCTGTAATGAAAGTCGATCATGAGGCGCATACCGGCATTTTTAGCACGGGTGGCTTTGGCCAGTACATCAGCGGCATTATTCCAGCCACTGGAGGGATTTACCCAAACCCGCAACCGGATGGAGTTCATGCCCAGGCTTTTTAACAGGGCAATGCAATCCATTTCCGTACCCGCGGCATTATAAAACTTTTTACCGGCGGCTTCCATTTCGGTCAGCCAGCCAATATCCGCTCCTTTGGCAAAGGGAAGTACAGGAACGGGTTTTGGAGCCGGCTTATCTGATTTACAGGAACCGGAAAAGGCAAGCGTCCATAAGAGGAGGATAAGCACGGAAAAGGTCAGGATCTTTTTCATATACCTAAAATTAAAACGCCGCCCTTAAAAAAGGCGGCGTTTTATACTATTTAATTTTCATGACTTAGTTGATGGTCACGGTTTGCATATGCTCATTCAGGGTAATGGTATAGCTTCCGGACACGGTCGGTGTCTTGAAGTTGTCACCACCTTCCCATTTGATCTTGCGGGCTGTACCGGTGGCTGTGCTGCCGCCGCTGTTGTCCTCATAATCAAAAGCACCCCAGGCATTTCCTGCCAGGAACTTGATATCCTTACCAGCTACCAGGTCAAGGGTAATGGTCCATACCCCGTTACCAGCATAGGTCATTTGCGGACTGGCTCCGGGATCCCAGGCATTTACGCCCAGCATACCATCACCAACCACGCGCATTTCTGTGGCAGGAGACATTTCATATTTCACATTATCTACATTACGTCCATCCCACATTACCCGGTAACGACCAGCAGTGGTTATATTTGGCATATTGGCATCATTCACGAGTAATGTGCTTCCACTGGCTCCGGTTGATCCGTAGCTTCTTGCATTTACCACACTGATATCACCGTTATTCCAGTCATTGTGGTCGATCATTTTCCAACCATCTACGGTGAAGTCAGTTAATCCCACAAAGAGATTATTAGCGGCCAGTCCCATACCATAGTTCGGGAATACATTCGGCGGATTCCAGCCAGCGCCGGTGGCACCACCTACAAAGCCCATACGACCTTCGCGGATATCATACTTCATATTTACGCGGTCAATGGAGATCCGGTAGTAACCGGCTGTAGCCACGCTGAAGTTTGCGCCACCAGATGATAAGTTACCGCCAGAACCACCATAGTTCACATCCCATGAGCGGCCCTGCGTTACTTTGAATTCTGCTCCGGCAGGCAGATACAGGTAAATATAATAGAGCTGATTCAAGGCAGCCGGACGAAGATCACGGATCAATTCCGGAGCGGAACCTGGATCCCAGTCATTTCCGTTTCCGGTTGAACCCTGATAACCTCCTGGCAGATAGAAGCGCAGGATCGGTACATAACTCGCAATGGTTACATTCACTACATTGGAATAAGAAACGGCACCTTGAGCGGTGGTTGCTTTAACCCGGTATTCCACTTTACCGGTTGTGCCTCCGGGTATACCGGAAGTCAGCGCGGTTTCATTCATTTCACCCTGGGTCAGTGCTTTTGTAAACAGACTGGCTCCAACCGGTATTTCAACAGGAGCTACAAAATTTTTGCCAGCTGAATCGTATTGTAAAGTATAGGTTACCGTACCGCCATATCCGTTGAAGGAAGTGGACCAGTTAAAGGTATTGGATAACTGGGAAGCGGTGGCCAGGGCACAGGTAACACTGGTATTCACTGTAGTCAGCACGGACGGGTCGTTATAAGGCGTCACCCGGATTTTCAACACATTAGACTGATAGCTTTCATTGTTATTGCCGTAAGAAGAAATCACACGGATATCCAGGTCATAGGGTGTGCCAAGGGCAAATCCATAGTTCAGCAGGATATTATTGAGTTCTTTACCGGTAAGTGTAGTGGAAGAAACGCCGGTCACCACTTTCATGGCTTTCTTGGCGAAGTTCCGTCCGGTAGAGTCGATTTCCAGGACGAACTTATACAGTGAACTGTCCTGCTTATACTCCGGATTGCTCCAG
>JAKQJH010000064.1 GCA_029561255.1 Bacteroidota bacterium
CGAAGCCGGTGGCATTGGCCGTGCGGACCTGCTGCTGGGTAAATTGCTTAGAGCCCTTATAGGCTGCCCCAAAAAATAAATCCTCTCCTTCCATACGTCCTGTTTTAGTATTCCCGGCCCGGCCGGTCATAGTGAAAAAAATTATTTCAAAAATTTAATGGGGTTTTGTTTGGTAAAGCTAAATAATTTAGTAAATTAGTGCTAAGAAAATGAGGTAAATATTTTTGGAGGAGGAATGAATATGGAAACAGGCATCAATACCATCCCGGGTTACCGGGTATATGAATACCTGCTGGCCCTGGCGCCCCATGAGGAACTGGGGCAGCGGATCAGCAAACTGAAGGAAGCCTTCGCGGAGAAGTATAAAACGGAGGATGGCAGCCGCGGCCGGCCCTGGGTGCCCCTGGTCCGGTTTACCCAGTATGCCATGATGGAGGAACGGATCCTCACCCGGCTGAAGAATGTGGCGATGGCTTTTCCGCCGTTTAAAACTGAGTTGAAAGATTTCGGCAGTTTTCCGTCACATACCATCTATGTAGCGGTAACCTCCAAATTGCCGGTGCAGCAGCTGGTAAAAACCATTCGTACGGAAACACAGCGGCTGATGAAAATGAATGAAGAACATAAGCCGCATTTTATCCTGGAGCCGCATATCACCATTGCCCGGAAACTAAAACCCTGGCAATATGAGAAAGGCTGGCTCGAATACAGTCACCGGCATTTCTCCGGGCGTTTCATCGCAGAGGGCATGACCTTATTACGCCGCCCCGAAGGCGAAGGAAAATTCCAGCCCCTGCTGCAGTTCAGTTTTCAGAACCTGCCGGTGGTCACCCGACAGGGCGATTTATTCGGGTAAACAGTAATCGGTACACAGTAACAATAAATGTGAGATGGGGTTAGTGAGTAAGCCGGGGGAACGGGAGTGGTGAGTGGTGAGTAGTGAGTAGGGGAGATCTTCCGTTCTCCTTTTTTCTTCCCGTTCTTCCCGTTGTTTACTCCCGACACTTCGGGATTCCCGGCTAAATGAAAAACAGTTTTCCGGTAGCAACGGATCAACGAAACAATACCAACACGTGAGTAAGGAACCATTACGGCAGGATGCCGTGAAAGTGCAGACAACGAAAAATACAGAGACCGGCAATTATCTCCAGGGTCGTGGGGCGCAGATCAATACAAAGAACCGTTTTCTAAAAGATGAACGCACCCGGGAACATATTGAAGGAATCGATGACTGGGAAGAAGGAGATGCCCGGACTGTGTATATGGAGCAGGAGTCGAAGTCCATCGTCAACAAAGTAGAGAGTCCGGATGTGGGCATGGGCTATAGCATGAATCCCTATGCTGGTTGTGAACATGGTTGTATCTATTGTTATGCACGCAACGTGCACGAGTACTGGGGCTACAGCGCCGGACTCGATTTTGAACGAAAGATCATCGTCAAGAAAAATGCTCCGCAGCTCCTGCGCAAATTCCTGATGCATAAAAACTGGGATGCCACGCCCATTATGCTCAGCGGCAATACCGATTGTTATCAGCCGGCCGAACAACAATACCGGCTCACGCGTGCCCTGCTTGAAGTGTGTAACGAATTCAACCAGCCGGTGGGTATCCTGACCAAGAATTCCTGGATACTGAGAGATAAAGACATCCTGCAGGAAATGGCGAAGAAGCAGATCGTATCAGCTATGGTCTCCATCACCTCGTTCAATGAAGACCTGCGTCGCGTTATGGAACCCCGCACCACTACGGCGCTGCAAAAATTAAAAGTGATCAATGAACTCAGCAGTGCCGGGGTACGCATGGGTATCATGATGGGACCAATGATCCCCGGACTCAATGAACACGAAATGCAACGCATCATGAAAGCTTCGCGTGACAACGGCGCGACGTTTACTGCGTATACCTTTATCCGGCTCAATGGCGCCATCAAATTGTTATTCCACGACTGGCTCTATAAAAACTTTCCCGACCGCGCCGATAAAGTCTGGCACCTGATCGAACAAAGTCATGATGGCAAAGTGAACGACAGTCGTTGGGGTGTCCGCATGCGCGGTGAAGGAAGCATTGCCAAACTGGTGGCGGATCAGTATAAAAAATACGGCAAGCTGTATGGGATGAATGCGGAGGAGTGGAGTCTGAACAGATCATTATTCCGAAGACCGGGGGAGCAAGGGAGGTTGTTTTAGTTGTGTGCAATAGTTCAATGTGCCAATATGCCAATTAGCCAATTAGTTTTCTTAGAAGGGCTTGTTATAGATAATGGAGTTAAATGCATTTAGAAGGATTGCTTATTTTCACAATGCACCCCTACGGGGTGAGACGGTCATCTTCTTTTGTCCTGTATCTACCAACAATGCACCCCTACGGGGTGAAATGATCTGATTCTATATCTCCCGGTTCAAACATCAATCCCCTTTTCAACGATTGCATTTCCACCCCGAAGGGATACATTGGGTAACCATAAATCGGCACAATTATTTATTCGATAGTACGCAGGTGTGTATTGTTATTTCAGGCATCAATCCTATATCAACGATTGTATTTCCACCCCAAAGGGATAAATTGGGTAACAATACACCGGTATAATTATTTATTCGATAGTACGTAGATGTGTATTGTTATTTCAGGCATCAATCCTATATCAACGATTGCATTTCCACCCCGAAGGGATACATTGGGTAACCATAAATCGGAACAATTATTTA
>JAKQJH010000085.1 GCA_029561255.1 Bacteroidota bacterium
GCCACCTCCATACGTGATGTCAAAGGTATCGGCCTGTACAAAACGTTTGAAATCGGGGGTGGATAAACGCAGCATGATCTCACCGAGGGTTACTACTTTCTTACTCATGTCGTCGAATTTTTGTGTTGATTGAATATTGTCTGATTAATTAAATACAGGGTTTTGTAAATACGCTTTTATCTTTTCCACGCTGTTTTGTGTGGCATCTCCTTTTTCCTGCAGTTTGGCAAAAGCCGCGGCTGCCGCAAAACTGATGATCTCATCTGCCGGGTTTCCGGAGATCAGGCCATAGATCAGTCCGGCCATAAAACAATCCCCGCTGCCTACTTTATCCACTACCGAATCGGTCTGTAATAAAGGAGATACTACTTGTTCTGTCCGGTTATCCAGTGTGGCGAAATACCTGATCTCCTCCGCATTGCCGTCAAAACGGAAGGTATTGGCCATCCAGTTGCACTGCGGAAAACGGGTAAAGATTTCTGATGCAGTAAAACGGGCATGGGCGGTATATGATTTCGCCGCAATCAGTTCATCGTTCAACGGAATCCCCAGCAGCGTATTGGCCGCCCAGATATTTCCCATGACAAGGTCACAGTACTGCACCAGTTCAGGCATGATCTCCACCGGTTGCTTCCCGTACTTCCATAAAAGGGAACGGAAATTCAGGTCCACAGAAATAGTGATCCCTCTTTTCTTTGCTTCCTCCAATGCTTCTTTGCAAAGCGCTGCCGCTGATTCACTCACCGCAGGTGCAATTGCACTGAAATGAAACCAGCTTACATCACTGAAGATGGTTTCCCAGTCCACGATGCCGGTTCCCAGTGTAGAAAAAGAAGAATACTTCCGGTCAAAAACATTCTCATGACTTTTCATATCTGCCCCTTCTTTTAAATAGTAAAGGCCGATGCGCTCCCCGGAGAGAATGATAGAAGACGTGTCAATATGTTTTTGTTCCAGGTAATCCCGGATATCTTTTGAAATAATATTGTCCGGTAAAGCCGTGCAGTACTTTACGGGTAACTGCCAGGTGGCTAATGCAGTGGCCACATTCAGTTCCGCGCCGCCCACAAATACGGGCAACTGGTTATGACGCAGCCATTCCCCGCCGTT
>JAKQJH010000116.1 GCA_029561255.1 Bacteroidota bacterium
CCGGAAAAAAATAAATTTCCGGTAACCTGATTTCCATAATCAAGCGTGTACCTTACAGGAGCAAATTAATTGATCAGTAAACAAACAGACTACATGAACACCTTAGCATTATTCAATTTAGCAGGTAAAACTGCCCTTGTAACCGGTTGTGATACCGGTCTTGGTCAGGGTATGGCCCTGGCGCTTGCCGAAGCAGGCGCCGATATTGTCGGGGCTTCCATAGTGGATGATTATTCGGCCACCAAAGAGGCCATTGAAGCCACCGGCCGGAAATTCACGTATCACAAAGTAGATATTGGCGACCGTGATGCCCTCTATGCTTTTATCAATAAAGTAAAAGCGGAAAATAAAATTGATATCCTGGTCAATAATGCCGGAATCATCATGCGCAAACCCGCGGCGGAACATCCCGACGAATATTGGGATAAGGTCATTGCCATCAATCTCGATGCCCAGTTCATCATCGGCCGCGAATTCGGCAAACACATGATTGAGAACGGCGGTGGTAAGATCATCTTCACCTGTTCGCTTCTGAGTTTCCAGGGTGGTATCAATGTACCTGGCTATACGGCCAGTAAATCAGCAGTAGCCGGACTGGTACGTGCTTTTGGGAATGAATGGGGAAGCAAGGGAGTTTGTGTGAATGGTATTGCACCCGGTTATATTGCTACGAATAATACGCAAGCGCTGCGTGAAGATCCGGAAAGAAGTAAATCGATCCTCGATCGTATCCCCCTCAGTCGCTGGGGCGTACCGGCCGACTTTAAAGGTCCGGTCGTGTTCCTTGCTTCTTCCGCATCTGATTATGTAAATGGTACCATTCTTTTTGTAGATGGTGGCTGGATGGCCCGCTAAAATTAAACACATGAAAAAGACAACTAAAAATACCGGCCCGCAACTAAAGGATTACAAATCCAATACCTATATGGATGGGGATATGGAAATCCGTTTTGCGATCGGCCCGGAAGAAACAAAAAATCTCGACAGCCAAAAACTGGCGGAGAATTTCCTGGTTAAAGACCTGATGACCGCCGATACACTCAAACTGGTTTATTCCCATTATGACAGGGTGATTATTGGGGGTGCCAAACCAGTGAACAAAACCCTCACCCTGCCCAATCATCCGGAACTGAGAGCCGACTATTTTCTGGAAAGAAGAGAACTCGGTATCATCAATGTCGGAGGAACCGGAACAGTTACTGCAGATGGTAAAAAATATAAAGTAGAGCCACTCTCCTGTCTCTATCTTGGCAAAGGCACTAAAAATGTAAGCTTTGCTTCGGCGTCGAAAAAGACCCCGGCTTTATTTTACCTGTTGTCATCCCCTGCACATGCCAGTTACCCGGTTACGATGTTCACCAAGGAACAGGCTTCACCGGTGGAACTGGGTGCACCTGAAACCGCCAATAAAAGAACGGTCTATAAATATATTCACCTGGATGGCATCCGGAGTTGCCAGCTGGTGATGGGATTAACAACGATCGCTTCCGGCAGTGTATGGAATTCGATTCCGCCCCATACGCATACCCGTCGAATGGAAGTATACTTCTATTTTGGATTACCGGAAGAACACCGCATCATGCATTTCATGGGCAATCCGAAAGAAACCCGTCATATGGTGGTTGCTAACAATGAAGCAGTGATCTCAGCTCCCTGGAGTACCCACTATGGTTGTGGTACTACTAATTATGGATTTATCTGGGGTATGGCGGGCGAGAATTTGGTGTATACCGATATGGATCCGGCTCCTGTGGCCAGTTTAGTATAGTATGAAGAAAGTATGTTGTTTTGGTGAACTCTTATTGCGTCTCCCGCCGGCTAACGGCGGGGAATGGCTGCGTCATAACCAGTTGCCCGTATTTGTGGGCGGCGCGGAACTGAATGTGGCCACTGCATTAGCCACCTGGCAGTTACCCGTAAAGTACTGCACGGCTTTACCGGACAATATTATTTCAAAAGAT
>JAKQJH010000137.1 GCA_029561255.1 Bacteroidota bacterium
TTTAAACTTTCGCTGTTTCAGAAACTACAACGTCTTTTCCAGCCCCATAAAAAAATAGTTAAAAACCATCATGGCTTTTAGAAAATTAGCATTGACTGAACCAGTCCTTAAGGCATTGGCTCACGAAGGGTATACTACACCCACCCCCATTCAGCAACAGGCAATCCCGTTCATTTTACAAGGGAAAGACCTGCTTGGCTGCGCCCAAACCGGAACCGGCAAAACCGCCGCTTTTGCGATTCCTATTCTTGAATTAATGCAGGCACAGAAACCGTTGGGCCCCGGCATCAAAGTACTGGTACTGACACCCACCCGTGAACTGGCGATACAGATCGATGAAAGCTTCGCCGCATACGGACGCTATGCGGGTATCCGTCACACCGTAATTTTTGGTGGGGTATCTCAACATAGCCAGGTGAATGAACTTCGCCGTGGCGTGGATATACTGGTCGCTACACCCGGTCGTTTACTCGACCTGATGCAGCAGGGCTTTATACACCTGGATAAGCTCCAGATTTTTGTGCTGGATGAAGCCGACCGTATGTTGGATATGGGCTTTATTCATGACGTGAAAAAAGTGATTGCGAAACTGCCCGCAAAAAGACAAACCCTGTTCTTCTCCGCCACCATGCCGCCTGAGATCCAGAAGCTGGCAGATGTGTTATTGAAGCATCCGGCAAAAGTGGAGGTAACACCTCCATCTTCAACTGTTGATAAAATAGAACAACAATTATATTTTGTCGCCAAAAAAGAGAAGCCTGAATTACTGATTCATTTATTGTCGAATCCGGAAATTAAAACGACTCTGGTATTCACCCGCACCAAACATGGCGCCGACAAAGTGGTGAAGATCCTGCAGAAATTTCAGATCCGCTCGGCAGCTATCCATGGTAATAAATCGCAGAATGCGCGACAGAATGCGCTGGCTGATTTTAAAAATGGAACTCTCCGAGTACTGGTGGCTACTGATATTGCGGCCCGTGGTATTGATATTGACGAGTTATCGCATGTACTCAATTTCGACCTGCCCGATGTGCCCGAAACCTATGTACACCGGATCGGTCGTACCGGAAGAGCGGGTAATGAAGGCATCGCTATTTCATTCTGCAGTGCAGATGAGAAAGAAGAACTGCGCGATATTCAGAAACTGATTGGTAAACAGATCCCGGTCGTGGCTGAACATCCGTTCACCGCCAATGCCCATATGAGTGCACCTGCGCCTGAAGAAAGACCTGCAAGGACAAATTTCAGGGGACAACAAGGCGACAGACGCCAGGGTAATAACAGGGGTAACAGTGGTAATAGCAGCCGACCTGCTCAAAGACAGCAACCCGCAAGAAGTTCGAATTCCCACTCCCCTTCAAGACAAGGATCTGCTCAACATCAAACGTCTAAACATCAAACCTCTCAACCCCAAACTCCTTCAAATCGTCAGACCCTCGAGCAGTGGGAAGAAGCGGAACGCTGGTAATTATTTAAGGTCGCGTTTACTGTTGATCCGATAACAGATCAGCCAGATGATAGTGGTTAATACAATGGTCATGCCCACATGCATCGGTATGCGGTCCAGTGACTCCTGGTAAACCTCAGGTGATTTGATTTTGCCGAGGAATGCCGGAGCAGGGACCATACGGTCAGAAATTTCTATCGGTAAAAAACGACCGATATCATTCACCTTCACATAAAAGAAGCCGACCAGTATATTTTCCAGGATCAGGAAGTAGAATATAAAAATACCCAGGGCAATAAAGGCTTTCCGGACCAGAAAACCAATCAGGAAGGCAATGGAAAGCTGGGCAAAAGTCTGCAGGGCAAAAACACCCGTATACCAGGCCTGCCCCCAGTTATTGCCGTCTCCGTCTTTAATGGTTACAAATCCACTGACCAGGCAGGCCGCCACATATAACAGGGTAATCAGCAAGGTTACGATCAGTACATCGATCAGTTTACTGGTGATGAATTGCCCCCGTCCCCAACCGTCAATTATATTCTGACGATGCGTGCGGAAAGTATATTCATTGCTGATGAACATAATCACCACCACGGCCGGAATAAAGACAAAGAAGGAAGAGAAATAGGCCACCGAATGCCAGGCTTCCGGAAAGGCAAATGGATTTCCCAGCGCCATTTTGAAGAGCTGGCCGGATGCATTTTTCTGGTCAGTGATATCTTTGTAAACAAAGTAAAACATATAATTAATGCCGGGGTAGGAGAGCGCAGTCAGTCCCATAATCCACCAGAAAGAATTATATCCCTTTATTTTAAGCCATTCGGTTTTAATCAGCTTCATCATATCAGTAGTATTCAGATTAGTTATTGGTTAATTCGAAGAAACGGGCTTCCAGTCTTTTTTTCTTCAGTAAAAGGTGATTTAAAACCACTCCTTTTTCAAAACACTGCCGGTTGAATGTTTCCAGGCTGGCCGTGCCCTTAGGCAGGATCACCTGTACGGTATTCGTTTTTTCATCAACAGTGACGGAGTGGCCCCAACTGTTCAGCGCAGCCGCCAGTGCCGCTAAATCAGCCGCGCTCATTTCCACTATATCCTCATCCATCAGTACTTCTTCCACATGTCCCGTGGTGATTAATGTGCCTGTTTTTAAGATTGCCACATGACTGCAGACTTTTTCCACTTCATCCAGCAGGTGACTGGCCATGATAATCGTATGTCCTTTATCGCGCAATTCAATGATCAATTGACGTATTTCGGCAATACCTACCGGATCCAGGCCATTCGTGGGTTCATCCAGTACCAGCACTTTGGGATCTCCAAGCAATGAAGCGGCAATGGCTAAACGTTGTTTCATCCCAAGACTATAGGAACTGAATTTGTATCTCCTTCTGTCATACAGATTCACTTTTTTAAGTACATCATTAATCTCTGCTTCATTCCCACGGCCGCTGATGGCATGCGTGATTTTCAGATTATCGATGGCGGAGAGATAAGTATAGAAATTGGGTGTTTCCAGCAGGGATCCGATTTTACGGCGCTGTTCCGGTGAACCCGGCTGGCCAAACCAGCGAAAATCACCCGAATTGGCTTTTAATACATCCATGACAATCCCCAGCAAAGTGGTCTTGCCACTTCCATTAGGACCGAGGATGCCGAAAACACTTCCTTCCGGGATATCAAAACTCACCCCTTTCAGGGCTTTCACCGATCCATAGGATTTGGCGATATTGTCAATCGACAGAACTATACTCATACTTGTTGATTTCAGGGCTCAATATAAAAGTTTCCGGGGGATCTTCTGCAACATTATGTTGACTGGTATGTTATTTAAATCACTATTTTCAGACAACATGGCTACAATATTGGTTACAGGAGGCACTGGACTGGTCGGTAAGGCACTTACCCGCCAGCTGACATCGATGGGTTATGACTGTATAGTGCTGTCCCGGAATCCCGGTCCCGCAAAAGACGGTATCCGTTATGCTGCCTGGAATCCCGATGCCGGAACCATGGATGAAACCAGTCTGAAGGAAGCAGATTATATCATTCACCTGGCAGGTGCCGGGGTGGCCGATCAGCGTTGGTCGGTGGCCCGTAAAAAAGAAATACTGGATAGCCGGGTAAAATCGGGTGCGTTACTCGTTAATAAACTGGCCACCCTTCCCCATAAAGTAAAAGCGGTGATCAGTGCTTCCGCCATCGGCTGGTACGGCGCTGACCCTGAAATTCCAAATCCGTTTCCGTTCACGGAGGAAATGCCGCCGGATACCGCTTTTTTGGGAGATACCTGCCGTCAATGGGAGGAAAGCCTCCAGCCACTAACAGGAATGCATATCCGCCTCGTAAAATTAAGGATTGGTATAGTACTTAGTCACCGGGGTGGTGCGCTGAAAGAATTTTTGAAACCCCTTCGTTTTGGAGTAGCCGCTGTGCTGGGCAATGGGAAGCAGGTGGTGAGCTGGATTCATATAGATGACCTGGTTAATATGTTTGTGTTTGCCATTACCCGGGAAAATATTGAAGGCGTGTACAATGCCACAGCACCGGTGCCGGTAAGCAATAAAGAACTGACAATCACTTTGGCAAAAACCAAAAAGGGTTTTTATATTCCCCTGCCGGTACCGGCTTTTGTATTGAAGATTGTTATGGGAGAAATGAGTATCGAAGTACTCAAAAGCGCCACGGTGAGCAGCCGGAAGATCCAGCAGGCTGGGTTTACCTTCACTTCTCCCGGTATCAGGGAAGCCCTGGAAAAAGAAACTCAGGACAAATAATCTGTATTCTCGATTTCGGCATGATTCGGGTGCCAGATATTTGTAAAATCACCGATAATCGCCCGTCCGTTTTCAAAATTCTTTCTATGCAATTTCAGGAGCAGGATATCCTCGTCACTGACCCGCCGGTGAATGGGATGCAGGGTGCCCCCCTTTGTTCCCGCTGGTTTATCCGGTTCGTATTGATATTCCGGATCTACTAATGTGCCTCTGGGGTACATAATTCCGGGACCGCCTTTTCCCCGTATATCCACTACTTCCGGGTGAACGAGTCCGAGGGTATGACCATATTCATGGGCCGCAGTTGTTGAACCGGGGTATAAATTCTCCAGTTTGAAATAACCACTGTTGCAACCCAATCCGTCAACAAAGGAAATGTTCCCATGGGCAAACTCCTCTATCCTGAAATAATTATTCCGGGGATCCAGGTTCTGGTAAATTTCAATATCTGTGAGGTCAGGCCGGTATTCCGCAGCGATCCGGAACACAACCTGTAAATAATAATCATGAATATTGATCCAGGTGCCTGGCTCATTCCAAAGCGTCTCGATCTCTTCCCGGATCTGCCCGGTCAGTTCGGTACTGGCGGCATTCCCATAAGTGATGATCCTGGATTCAATCACCAGTTCCTGTTGTGTGATTTCTGCAATTCCCATAGGTGTACTGTTCGTATCTCTGTCTTTATGCTGTAAAAACTATAGACGGTTTAACTTTCCGGAAAGATGTATAAGAAAAGATTTTTTACCGGAGCTGACTGGTTAAATAATCGGTTACTTTCTGATACAGATGTACCCGGTCTCTGCCGGTTACATTATGTTCATGTCCGGGATAAATCATATAATCCACCTGTACGCCCTTCTCCACACAGGCTTTAACGAAATTCACGGAATGTTGTTGTACCACCACAGGATCCTGCTGGCCATGAATCAGTAAGAGCTTGTCTTTTAATTTTCCAGCCTGGTTGATCAGGTTACTGCTGGCATATCCCTCCGGATTTTCCTGTGGCGTATCCATATAACGTTCCCCATACATGATTTCATATAAAGACCAGTCCATTACCGGTCCGCCGGCAACTGCCGCTTTAAACACTCCCGGGTTATGCAACACATAATCAGTAGTCAGGAAGCCGCCAAAACTCCAGCCAAATAAGCCCATCCGGTCTTTGTCCACATAGGATTGTGCCTTCAGATAACTTAGCCCCGCATCCAGATCTTCCAGCTGGGCTTCGCCTAATTTCCTGAAAATAGATTGCTCGAAGTTTTTGCCCCGGTTATCGCTTCCCCGGGTATCCACTGTAAAGACCACATAGCCTCTTTGTGCCATATACCGGAACCAATAATCACCGGCCCCGCCATTCCAGCTGTTCAGGATCATTTGCGCATGGGGGCCACCATACCAGTAAACGATTACCGGGTATTTTTTATCAGGCGAAAATCCAACCGGATTGAACTGCCGGCAGAACAGGCTGTCACCTTTTTTATTTCTGATGGTAAAGAGGCTGAGTGATACCGCGCTGTACTCTTTCAGCGGGTTAGCGGCCTGCAATAAAAGTTTCGGAGGATTTTTCCCCGGTTTTTTTAAATCGATCAATTGAATCGACCTTGGATTATCGATCGTGCTGTATACATCCAGCACTGTGCTGCCATCTGCACTTACCTGGGCCGCGTGTACACCTGGTAAAGGAGTAAGCAGGGTCGTTTTACCGGTCTTCAGATTTACAGCGCAAAGATTTTTATTGACGGCAGAAAGTATAGTGCTGATGAAAAACAGGTTTTCGCCTTTGCTGTCAAACCCTTTTACTTCCAGGACTTCCCAATTCCCTCTGGTCAACTGACGGATCAGTTTGCCATTAAAATCATAAAGATAAAGCTGGTTCCAGCCGTCACGGTTGCTTTGCCAGATGAACTGACCGGGATTATTTTTCAGGAAAAGCATAGGGGCCAGTGGCTCCACATATTTATCGTCCTTTTCCTCAAACAGTGTTTTGACAAAGTCACCGGTGGCCGCATCGTATTGATTCAGCTTCATATGATTTTGTTCCCGGTTCACCACCGCTATGAAAACATATTTTTCATCCGGACTCCACGACACATTGGTGAGGTATTGTTCTGCGGGTATGCCGGTCTTCAGCCAGATGGTGGTCTCCGTGGCGGTATTAAAAACACCCACGCGTACATGATGGCTTTTATCTCCCGCCATCGGATACTTGATCATTTCTGCTTTAGCCGGTCTTTCTGTCCAGTTGATAATGGGATAATCCGTTACCATGCTCTGGTCCATCCGGTAGAAGGCGAGTTTGTTTCCTTTGGTACTCCAGAAGATGCCCTTGCTGATCCCAAATTCATCCCGGTGAACAGAGGACGCATATACAATGTCCTTACTGCCATCGGTGGAGACCTGGTATACCTGCTTTTCTGGGTTACTGACAAACAGGTTGTATTTATCAAGATAGGCGGTGAACCCGGCCGGACTTTCTTCCGCATTTTCCTTGGCGGCCAGATCTTTGGAAAGCAATACGATCACTTTTTTGGTGGCGGGATTATAACGGATTTTATTTCCATTATTGTTCATCATCCATCCATCAGCTCCAAAGCGGATAGCCGGCATGGTTTTAAAAGGTTCAGCACCCGCTTCCTGCATGTACTCATTCAAAGTGGTCAACGCAAGGAAGGGCCATTCCTGTCCGGCGAGTTTATAATTTCCCCGCATCCAGATATCCTGTCCGTTCTGTTTTTTCAGGTACACATAGTCATTGCTGCTCTCAAAAAACTGCAATTGCGCCAGGTTTTCGGGGGCGAGGGTGGAGCGGGCACGGAGCATGGCGTCTTCGAGGGTGAGGAGTTTGTCCTGGCTGAAGCTGATCAAGTAAAAGGGGAGGATCAGAAGGGCGAGTAAGCACTTTTTCATACTGCTTGTTTTGGTCCGGCTAAAGGTAGGGAATCTTATTTTTTAAATGACTGACGGTGCCCGGCTGCAAATGACTGGCGGTCTCGCGCCTGTCATTTGCAGCTTAATAATGCGGTCTCGCGCCTGTCATTTGCAGCTTAACAATGCGGTCTCGCGCCTGTCATTTGCAGCTTAATAATGCGGTCTCGCGTCTGTCATTTGCAGTTTAATAATACGGTCTCGCGTCTGTCATTTGTAGTTTACTCACTACCCCTCTCTATCTTTAAATTATATCTTTTAAGCGAAGTTTCAACAAAACTTGAAGGTTGAAAGCCACAATACTTTGCAGCTAGATCCATATTACATAAACTGGCCTGGTTCAGAGAAAAGTAGTCTTTGAATGAAGAATACGGCCAATCTTCCATCGATTTACAAAGTCCTGCTACCAGCGGGTTTTGATGTATATAGTGAAAACAAGTTGTTGCATAGAAAAGATTCTCTTTTGCTCCACTTTTGTCGAGAGATATTTCAGTAAGACATTTGGCCTTTGTTTTCTGACGGAAAATAG
>JAKQJH010000156.1 GCA_029561255.1 Bacteroidota bacterium
CTCAAACCTTTATATGACTTTTTAAACCCTCGAACCTCCAACCTCGAACCTCCAACCTCCAACCTCCAACTTTCAACCCATGACTATCTTCTCCAGAATC
Organism: Bacteroidota bacterium; assembly: GCA_029561255.1. GTDB lineage: Bacteria > Bacteroidota > Bacteroidia > Chitinophagales > Chitinophagaceae > JJ008. The sequence continues at coordinate 101 of JAKQJH010000156.1, forward strand.
ATCGCCGGTGAGATTCCTTCTTATAAAATTGCCGAGAATGAGCATTTCTTTGCTTTCCTCGATATCTTCCCCTTACGGGAAGGACATGTTCTGGTGGTTCCCAAAACGGAAACAGACAATTTATTTGACCTGCCGGCTGATTACCTGCAGCAGATTTTACTTTTTGCACAACCCATCGCCAAAGCGATCGAAAAAGCCTTTGACTGCAACCGTTGCGGGATCAGTGTGATCGGACTGGAAGTGCCACATGCACATATTCACCTGGTGCCGATCAATAATGCCAATGACCTGAATTTTAATCAGGCCAAATCCCAGGCATCCCCGGAAGACCTGAAAAAAGTACAGGAAAAAATAATTGCTCATTTGTAAAATCAATAAAAATGAAGATTCGTTTCGTGTTTATATTAATGCTGGTGATCAGCACAGTCAATAGCAGTGCACAGGTTAGCAGCAAAGAAGTAATGGTGCAGAAGATATTTTCCGTTTTCCATGATAAGGATGAAGCCGGTTATGTCCGCCTTTTTCCCGATGCGGCAGGTACCCGTTATTTTTTAATGGAAATTTTAAGGCGCCAGGCAGATGCAGACACCACCAATGCCGCATTCGCGGATTTATTAAACCAGATTACAGACAGCAGTTTAAAAGATGAATACCTTTCTGATTTTCATCGGTACATGAAGAAAGGCGAAAAAAACGGGGTCGACTGGAGTAAAACCGTTTTTGTATCCTATTCCGCCGATTCAGTTATGAGTACAAATCCGGAGTTCCCATTTCCTGAATTATCGGGTAAGATTTATTTCAAATCCGGAGGGGTGGATTATTTCATGAGTTTCAGGGAAGTACTATGGTTTAAGGATAAAGGATGGTATGGAATGGATATCAGCCGGGTGGATAAAAAAGAAAATGAAGCTAAAGTGCCGGATGAAGAGGATGAAGACTCGCTGAATTAGGATTATTTCCGGGTTACTCTTCCGGGGTTGTTCTTAATGAAATCTTCCCAGCCCTTACCGGTTTTTGAAACAGCTTTACCAGCTACGGATGAAGTCTGGTAATAATGACATAATGCCACGGCCAATGCGTCCGTGGCATCATAGTATTTAGGACTATCCTTAAAAGAAAGGATCGTCTGCAGCATTTTCATCACTTGTTCCTTATCTGCATTTCCGTTCCCGGTAACTGATTGTTTTACTTTTTTAGGAGAATACTCTGTCACATCCAAGCCATGCCGCATAGCGGCGGCAATGGCCACACCCTGTGCCCGGCCCAGTTTCAGCATACTCTGCACATTCTTTCCGAAAAACGGCGCTTCAATGGCAAAGTCGGTGGGTTTGTATTGTGTAATAAGACCACTTACGGTATTAAAGATCAGCTGCAGTTTTTTATACCCGTCTTTTACTTTTCCCGGTTTGAGTACGCCCAGGTCGAGTAAACTGACTTCGCGGCCGGTTACTTTTACCAGCCCGTAACCCATTACAATGGTTCCGGGGTCAATACCCAATATTATTTTAACAGGCTTTTCCAGCAGGGAGTGTATTTTTACAAGATTAATGAAGCTGAACCGAAATAACAAACCCGATTTC
>JAKQJH010000160.1 GCA_029561255.1 Bacteroidota bacterium
CTGGCGGTTTTTGAACAAACCAAAAATTTAACGGATGTGGCGAAATTCATACAGGGTCAGTATCTCGCAGGAATCTAACCCACATAACCTTGTTTTAAAACCCTGTTTACAGGGTTTTTTTATGCCCGGTAAGCAGGAAAAAACTGTTGTTCCGGTTGTTTTTCTGTTATTCCGGATTAGAGAAGATGAATCGGATAAGATAATTTACTACCCTGAAAAAAATCTTATGCAGATAAAGAAAATTCAATCCATCATTTATGAGATCAGGGGGCAAAAAGTAATGCTGGATTTCGATCTGGCAAGATTGTACGGAACCGAGACCCGCTCATTAAAACAGGCGGTGAAAAGAAACCGGCTTCGCTTTCCGAAAGACTTTATGTTTATTCTGACAAAAAAAGAATGGCAGGAGGTTATCACAAATTGTGATAACCTCGACGACTCAATAAAGTATAGTCCGTCATTGCCATTTGCATTTACAGAACACGGGGTCACCATGCTGGCATCCGTTTTGCGGTCAGGCAAAGCTGTTCAGATGAATATCGCTATTGTACGTGCATTTATTTCATTGAAAGAATTCGCATTGAACTACCAGGAGCTGGCTCATGAAATAAAAGCATTAAAGAAAATAACAGGTAATCACAATGGTCGTTTGAATCAGATCTACGTTGTTCTGGAGAACCTGCTGGATGAAAAAGTGAAACAAAAGAAATGGGAAGACAGAGACAGGATCGGATTCCGGAAATAATGTGAAATGCGTATTATCTTTGAACTGAAACGCGCTTATGAAAGAATTTCTTAAAACACTTCTCGCCACTTTTGATCAATCTGTGATTGATTATAAAGCTTACCTGGCCGCTGGTAAAACATACAGGTATGCGCAGGTATTGAAAGCCAATAATAGGAAAGCTCTTCAGCTGCTGGACGAGCATAAAGCAAACTTACCCGGTTTCCTGCTGCAGGATGCCGAAGCGTTGATAGCGCATTATGTTGTTTGGACTCAAAAGTGGGAGGAACTGGCAGAACGTTTGCAACCCGGACCTGACGAAACATTTGTTTTCCCAAATACGATTACCTTTCCCCGTGAGTCAGCTGCCCGGCTGCAGGCCTATTATGGAGAACTTACCGGATCCTGAATCAGGCCCGCTTCTTTTTTGACTTTGTCTTTTTAGCGGCCAGCTCTTTCTGTTTTTTCGCCTCCAGCCGGATGTTATGACGGATCACATCCCAGTATTCTTTACCATAATCTACCAGTATCTCCCCACCGGCAGGTATATCCTTTACGGATGTGATATAGACTTTCAGTCCCTCTTCCATGTATTCCGAATTATTGGAAATACCCTTTACCCGGACAATGCCACGGGCATCATTGGCATAGCGGGCCAATGCCTCCGGAGTTCGCAAGGCATCGATCACATGATTTCTTTTAACGTAATAAATATACCCGTTATCCCCATCCTCATGATCCACTTCTTTCCAGGTGGTGATATCTCCTTTATACTCCACGATACGGGTTCCTTTGGGTATAAATGATTTCGCAAAAAGTCCTTTGCCGGCGCCGGGGAGTCCGGACTTCTTAACACGTATTTTATCTTCCAGTAATGCCATAAGTAGTTTTTTCGGAAGGCGCAAATATAGGGGACAAATCCGGGTTTCTCTAAACCGTTCCAAGCAACTACCTTTGGCGGCATAACGTCTGAATTTTCATGAAACTCATTTTATTGTTCTTTTTCTCTTTGCTGGCTTGTTGCAGCCCGGCTGCTGCACAGGAGTTCATCAACATGCCTTACAACAAAGCCGAAACTGCCCTGAAAAAAGCGTATCCCGGAAAATCAGGACAACCTGCCGTTTATACCCGGAAAGACTCCATTCTAGTACAAGTCAGTGACCTGACCCAACTGATCTATATATTTGATAAAAAAGGGTTATGTATGACAGAAACGACAAGTACCCGCTGCGACTCCTGTTACAACGGGTACCTGGAAGTACTGCTGAATAAGAAAATATACAACTGGAAAAAGATCAATGAGAATCAGTATATCTCCCGTTATGAAGATAACATGATGATTGAACTTGTTCCGGAGGCCGAGATCAGGACATTTTCCATATTCCGGGCCGATTTTACCCGTGAAGTTTATGAGTTATTACTCAAAGACTGATTGTTAATTTTCCAATACGCCATCTGCTCTCCATTGTTTAAAGAGGGCAATGGTACTATCGCTTAGTTTCGTGGTTTTCCGGAAGGGCATAAATCCTCTTTCTCCCGGATTCATTTCAATACGACGGATAATCTCATCGATATCGGTTTTTACATTCGCGTAATTGTCATATGGTTTCTTATTGCCCCCTTTTGCGGGGATGTGGCAAGGAGCGCATTCGGACATTACCACGGCCTTCAGGTTGGATTCAAAATTCAACTTGGGTGTTGCGGCCAGTTTTTTAGACCCGGAGCAATTCGACAAAACCAGGGCCATTGCGGCCATGGCGGTAAGGAGGATCAGTTTCTTCATGTTGGTTATGTTTAATAATGGAATATACAAAATAGACCCGTAAATCAAGCAGTCCAATCGGTTGGTTTATACGGGTGGTTGCCCAGATGCCGGACAATCCGGTAACTTTACCACGTTATGATTTCTGCAACAGCCCGGACATACCGAAATGCCTATGCAGGGCTTTCCAGGGAAACCTGGTTGCTCTCCTTCATTATGCTGATCAACCGGAGTGGCACCATGGTGGTTCCGTTTATGACCCTTTACCTGACCAGTAAGGAAATGGGCTACTCGGTAGGTGAAGCCGGATATGTTTTTGGGTTATTCGGTGCCGGTGCTTTCACAGGTGCCTGGCTGGGAGGCCGCCTTACCGATCGGATTGGTTTTTATCCGGTGCAACTGTTCACCCTTTTTACAGGAGGACTTCTATTCCTGGTCCTGGGACAAATGAAGACCTATCCGCTGATCTGCCTGTTTACCTTCTTGTTAAGTTTTGTGAATGAAGCTTTCCGGCCAGCCAATTCAACAGCCATCGCCTTTTACAGCAAGACGGAAAACCGTACCCGCTCCTATGCCCTGAACCGGCTGGCGATTAATCTGGGATGGGCTGTTGGGAGCGGACTGGGCGGTATTCTGGCCAGTATCAATTACGAATTATTATTCTGGGTAGATGGTTTCACTAATATTACGGCGGCACTGATCATGTGGCTGCTGCTAAAACCTGCGGATTACAAACCTGTTGCACAAAGTCCTGCTGAGAAAGCAGATACGCTGCCCGCTTCTAAAGACAAACTATTTATGCTCTTTATCGGCGCCACTGTTTTATTTGCCAGTTGTTTTTTTCAGTTGTTCACCAACCTCCCGGTCTATTTTGAACGGGAATTACATTTGTCAAAACCAACAATCGGTTTATTGATGGCCTTTAATGGTATCCTGATCGCCGTGATTGAAATGGTCTTAATTTACCGGCTGGAGGGGAAAAGACCTGTCATGTTCTATATCACCCGGGGTATACTGCTTGTCGGGCTGTCATTCCTGCTGCTGAATCTATCTGGAATCGGTTTCATGTTGGCGCTGATCATGATTATTACGGTCACTTTCGGTGAAATCCTTTCCATGCCATTTATGAACAGTTACTGGATCACCCGGACCCAGGTATCGAACCGGGGGCAATATGCGGCTTTATATACTATGGCCTGGTCTGCCGCCCAGACCCTCGGACCGATGGGAGGCGCACAAGTGGTTCAGTACAGTAATTTCCAGGTACTCTGGTATATTACCGGTGGACTCTGTTTTGCGGCAGCCGGAATTTTTCATCTGCTGAATAAAAAAGAACGAAAAAAACTGTCCGGGCTTTAACTAAAACAGTTTATACTTTTTTACACTATAAAAACAGTGGTTATAAAAAACTAATTCTTCACTATCCATCAGTATAGTTTACAGAACAGTCATACAGCAACAAGAAGCAAACCCTTAATTTTGTCTAAAATCAAACACATGCAACGCCTGTTTTTATCCGCACTATTTTCCCTGTTGATTATTTCCGGCCAGGCTCAGTCCGAGGTAAAACGGCCGAAACTCGTGGTTGGGCTGGTAATGGACCAGATGCGCTGGGATTATCTCTATCGTTATTATGCGCGTTATAGCGAGACGGGCGGCTTTAAACGGTTGCTGAACCAGGGATTTTCATGCGAGAATACGCTGATTCCTTACGCACCAACCGTTACCGCCTGTGGTCATAGTTCTATTTATACGGGGACTGTACCTGCGGTAAATGGCATTTCCGGAAATGGCTGGTGGGATAAGGAAAAAATGCGTGCTGTCTATTGTACGGAAGACAAAACGGTATCAACAGTAGGAAGCAGTTCCACGTTGGGAAAGATGAGTCCGCGGAACTTGCTGGTAACTACGATCTGTGATGAACTCAGGCTGGCTACAAATTTCAAAAGCAAGGTGATAGGTGTGGCCATAAAAGACAGAGGAGGAATTTTGCCGGCCGGACATAGTGCCAATGCAGCTTACTGGTACGATAACACAAACGGCAACTGGATCACTTCGACGTATTATATGAATGAATTACCCAAATGGGTCACCGATTTCAACAGTCAGAAAATCGTTGAAAAATATTATGAAAAGGGTTGGAATATTATGTACCCCTTAACGACCTACAAACAAAGTACAGCGGATGACAAAAGCTGGGAAGCAAAACCATTTGGGGCCGTATTCCCGTATGACCTCAAGAAATTCATTGGCAAAGACTACGGTAAAATATCAACCACCCCGATGGGCAACAGCATGACTTTTGACTTTGCAAAAGCAGCCTTGACGGCAGAACAATTAGGCACAGATGAGATCACCGATTTCCTGGCAGTGAGTTTCTCGTCACCGGATTATATCGGTCATACTTTTGGCCCCAATTCGGTGGAAGCAGAAGATGGATTTCTTCGACTGGACCAGGAACTGGGCGCATTTTTGAATTACCTGGATTTAAAGGTTGGGAAAGGTCAGTATACGGTCTTTCTTTCTGCGGATCATGGTGCCGCGCATGTGCCTGAATTTATGGAAGAAAACCGATTACCCGGAGGACGTGCTTATATTGGCAAGCTGGTGGAGTCGATGAATAAAGGGCTGAAAGAAAAATATAATCTATCCGGCATTATTGTGAGTGACGACAACTACCAGATTCATTTGAACCATCCTTTGCTTGATTCTGCCAAAGCAGTAAAAGCCGAAATTACGGAATGGATCATTCAACAGCTGCTGGCAGCCCCTGGAATAGACCGGGCATTTGCTTTAAAAGACCTGAATACCACGCCCCTGCCAGTCAGGATACGGGAAATGCTGAATAACGGATATCATCCGGCCCGTAACGGGGATATCCAGTTTATTTTAAAACCTGGCTATATCGATGCCTATAGTACAACCGGCACGACCCATGGTTTATGGAATCCTTATGATGCACATATCCCTCTTTTATGGTATGGCTGGGGGATCAAAAAAGGGAAAACCAACCGGGAAACATTTATGACAGATATCGCTCCGACACTGGCGGCCTTATTACATATTCAGATGCCCAGCGGATCCACTGGTGCCCCAATACCGGAAGTGCTTAAATAACACAGAAAAGCGTGCGGATCAGGAATAGTTTTTGTATTTTCAGACAAGACTTGATCGCTAAACATTAATTGTTTTGTATGAATAAAAACCGCCTGTTCACAGTCCTTTTATTGTTCATTTCAATAACAGCAGGAGCCCAGGAGGCCCCGGTTGACAGCATCCGGTTTTTTACAGATGAAGGGCTGATCCACGTAAATCTCAGTACAGATCTGAGGCAGGTTCAGACTGAAACCAGGCAAGGTGTATTTCAACAAGCTTCCATCAGCATGTTATTTCCAGACAGTACACTGATCAATGAAACAATCAGTGTGAGTGCCCGTGGAAATTTCAGACGGAACTATTGCCGGATTCCACCGATGATGATGAATTTCCGGAATAAAGGAGCCCCCCGGTTGCAATCACTGGGCAAACTGAAACTTGTAATTGGTTGTGGAATAAATCCGGTAGATGAAGAATTACTACTGAAGGAATACCTTGTTTATAAAATTTATAATATGCTGGAGGACCGGAGTTTCCGCGTCCGGCTGATGCGGGTTAACTATACGGATACCCGTAAAAAACTGAAACCTTTCAGTCAGTTTGCCTTTCTGATAGAAGATGATGGTGACATGGCCAGGCGTAACGGATGCCATAAAAAAGATGAGGTAAAAATGATGACGGAGGCCACAAACCGGGATATGATGACGATGGTGGCCTTGTTTCAGTATATGATCGGGAATACGGACTGGGCCGTACCCACTAACCATAACATCAAACTGATTTTTGATAAAAAAAACAAGAACACCCCACCCTATGTGGTTCCCTATGACTTCGATTATTGCGGCCTGGTGGATGCCAGCTACGCGATACCCCATGAAACCATCGGGACAGAAAAAGTAACCGAACGGGTTTACCGGGGCTTTCCCCGGACGATGGAAGAACTCCAGATTCAACTGGATATATTCCGGAGCAAAAAGGACAGTATATTTAAAACCATAAACAGTTTTGAATTACTGAGTAGCAAAACCAGAAAGGAAATGACCAGTTACCTGCAGGAGTTTTTTGAACTGATTGAAAATAAAAGAGCCGTCAGCATGGCCTTTATTGATGAAGCCAGGGTTAATTAACCCGGATAGAAATGGACTAAAAACAAGTCAGCATTATTATACCAAGAAAACAAATACCAATGGACCTGAAAGAACAATTTGAAAAAGCGATTGCAGAAAGCAAAACCTTATCTGAGAAACCCAGTAACGACACCCTGCTGCAACTGTATTCATTATACAAACAGTCCAGCGAAGGAGATATCAATATTGACCCGCCGGCCAACCCGTTTGATTTTGTAGCCAAAGCAAAGTATGAAGCCTGGGCTGCTTTAAAAGGAAAAACCAATGCAGAAGCCATGACCGCTTATATTGAGCTGGTGGCAAAGCTTAAGAACTGACGGCTAACCCTTTAATACAACCTGATTGTACAGAACTGAAAGTTCTTTTCCCACTGCTTCATAATTATATATGGATGACGCGTGAGCAGCGATGACGGCCCTGTTGTACCTGTTATATGTTTTTTTCAGGTCCAGCAGGGCTGTTTTCATAGCGGTTTCATCTCCGGGTTCTATCAGTACCCCATTCGAATCATTCAGCATTTCCGGAATCCCCCCAGTCCGGGTAGCAATAACCGGTAACCCGCAACACAGGGCTTCACTGATTACGCAAGGTGCATTTTCCACCTGACTGAATAATACAAGGGCATCACACTCCCGCATCCGCTTTGCTACATCCCTGTAACTAACCTCACCACCAAACAAAATAACACCAGCCGGCAGGTCCAGCCCGGAGGCGAATTCAGCCAGGCGTTGGTCCCGGTTACCCAACATCCATAATTCCAGCTCAGGATCCTCCTGCCAGGCTGCAGCAAAAGCCCGGAGCAATCCTTCCGGATTTTTCTGGGCATTCATACCCGAAACATGGATATACCGGAACTTTGTACGCTTCACATGATCTGTGACCTGGAAACAAAAGTGGTTTGTATCAACCACATTCGGGATTGGTTTTGCAGACACTGGTAATACCAGGCGGTTTACCTGTTCTGCAAGATCCCTGCTCACCGGAAGAAACAAAACCGTCTCCCGCATTACACGTGTTATCAGGCTACGCATCCGCGCCGGTTGGCTGGAATAAGCAATTTCGCTTCCAGGCTGATAAATGGTCCAGTGTTCTGTGACCACAAAAGGGACTCCGTATTTTTGCTTTAACCATAATGCCAGCCGGCCGGCCGGGTAAGGAACATGAACATGAACTACAAAGGGGACTCCCTGATCTGCGAGATATGCTTTAATCACATCTTTAAAAATCCTATTCCAACGCTGGTAAAACAGGAATCTCCCGGCCAGACTTTTTCCTTTTCCCAGGTAAACCACCTGCTCGGTCAACCCTTTGCTTTCCTGCTTTTGAAACGCTGTCTTTCCCGGGCGAAGTGATGCATCGGCCACCAATCGTATAACATGAATATCATTGTATAAGGAAGCAGCCCGGGCATGTCGCTGAATAAAATCCCCGTCGAATGGATCGGCCCGGTTGGGGTACCAGCTGCAAAGCCAAAGTATTTTTTTCCGGGCCATAGGACTAAAATAAACCAGTATCACGGGCGGACAAAAGAAATTGCCGATTAATTATACATTTGTCTATGGCAATGATGAAAAGGTTCCGCAACATGCGGTCTGAAGACAATACCGGTTTCGGGAATAGCAGTAATAACAGCGGACGATTTTTTGATCGCCGCACCGGTGGTGCCAATGTGCACAAAAAAGGAGTAAGCCTGCTCAACCGGTATAGCTGGTATCACACGATGCTGGGAATGCCAAGGGGGAAATTTCTTTCCCTCTTATTACTCATTTATGTATCGGTCAATCTGGTTTTTGCCGGCATTTATTACCTGATTGGCGTGGAACACCTGGCCGGCATTGAACGCAGCCATAATCTAAAGGAGTTCTCAGAAGTATTTTTCTTCAGTACACAGACATTCACCACGGTAGGATATGGCCGGATCAGTCCGACCGGATTCCTGACCAGTGCCATTTCGACTTTTGAAGCGTTTATAGGCCTGCTGAGTTTTGCGATAGCCACCGGTCTTTTTTATGGCCGTTTTTCAAGGCCACAGGCCTTCCTTAAATTCAGTGACACAGCCCTGGTTGCCCCTTATAAAGACGGAAGTGCACTGCTGTTCCGGATGACGCCTTTCAAAAACAACCTGCTCTCTGAAGCCGAGGTTAAACTGACATTAGCCATGCGCGTGGAGGAAAATGGGAAAATCGTCAATAAATTTTTTACGCTGCCGGTTGAAATTGATAAACTGAATTCATTTTCACTTAGCTGGACCATTGTACATCCGCTCAATGAAAAAAGTCCCCTGGCTGGTTTTACAGAAGAGGATTTCGGGAATACGGATCTGGAACTGATGGTATTCGTAAAAGCTTTTGATGAAATCTTCTCCAATACCGTGGTTGCCCGTTGGTCATACATTACGAAAGAGTTTGTTTGGGGCGCCCGGTTCAATCCGATGTTTTATGCCGGAACTGATCGTCAAAGTACGTTTCTGGATATTTCACTGCTGAACAGTTATTCCCCGGCGACCATTCCTGCTGCATCCAATACCCTTTAGTTGGTTACCGGTATGAGCCGGATAAATTCTTTACGGTTGAGGTAATAGAATGTAAGTAAATAAATCAGCGGAATAAAACTGAAGACTTTTAAAACCAGGAGCCCGGTATAAAAACCGGAGAGGTACAAACCCGCCATCATCAGGAATCCAAACAGCAGTTGCCGGTCACTGATGGCACAGGCTACTTTGAAGCAATAAACCGGAAGTTCGTTATAAACCAGTTTTAAAGGAGTAGTAATATGGTAACCATCCGTAATCACTATCCGGGGGTTGTTGGCCCCCACGGGAATCACCACCGGTTTTGTGTTACTTAGCGGGTATATTTCACGCCCGTTCACGACTGCTTTTATTTTCAGAAAACTGAGCAGCACCTGATTCTTTCGTTGCAAGACAATATGATAAGGGGCAGTAATAACTTACTGTTTTGTTGATAAAAACGGATTCATTATCACTGCCCTATATGCTTACTTCAGGGCTTTGATAATTGCGATAAAATCACTGGCCACCAGGGATGCCCCTCCTACTAAACCTCCATCCACATCCGGGCAGGCAAATAATTCAACGGCATTATTGGCTTTGACACTTCCGCCATACAGAATCGGTATTTCGTTGGCCAGTGTTGCACCATATTGATCCGCAATGACTGATCGCAGAAACTGGTGTATTTCCTGTGCCTGTGCGGTGGTCGCCGTTTTTCCGGTACCAATCGCCCAGATTGGTTCGTAAGCGATGATAATTCCTTTCAGGCTGTTTGCAGGTAAATGAAAAAGGGATTCTTTAAGCTGGTTGGCCACAAATTCGTTTTGTGTGCCAGCTTCCCGTACAGACAAGGGTTCACCACAACAAAAGATCGGAGTGATATCATGTTGCAGGCACAGATTCACCTTTGCAGCGAGTATATCATTGGTTTCCGCATTGTATTCCCTTCGCTCACTGTGACCGATCACGCAATAATTAACGCCAATAGACTGTAACATTTCAACAGATACCTCACCGGTGTAGGCACCGGACGTTTTATGGTGACAGTTTTGTGCAGCTGCGTGGTAATTAAACTCTTCCGCCACTTCACTCCGCGTCATGATCAGGTATGGAAAGGGCACTGCAAAAATGCTGTGCTGATGCGGGGCCAGGCTGATTCCTGCATCCAGGATATCATCCAGCAGTTTTTCTCCATCCTGATAAGTCAGGTTCATTTTCCAGTTTGCGGCTGCGATTTGTTTTCTCATTGTAGCTTTTTATACAGTTTTAAAATTTTTCAAAGATATATTGAAGGATCATTTTTTCGTCAGCCGAAATTACGGTTCCTTTTAGTTTTTTCCATCCTTCAATATCGGTCACTGCCTTTTCAAAACGATACCGGCTTAACCCCTCACTGCCCCAGGAAAAGCTCGGAATAAATTTAGGGGTGAGCCCGTTTCCAAATACATTACAACTAACACCTATAACCGTACCTGTATTGATTGATGTATTAATGGCTGTCCGGGAATAATCACCCATCATCACCCCGCATTTGGGGCCGGCCACCACTTCTCCTTCCGGTGTCCATACTTTCACGGGACTGGCATTATTTTTCAGGTTGGAATTGCTGGTACCTGCTCCCAGGTTGCACCATTCGCCGATCACGGCATCACCGAGGTAGCCTTCATGTGCTTTATTGCTATAACCAAAAAGTACAGCATTCTTGATCTCTCCCCCCCCCACACAACCCGGACCAAGGGTGGTGGCACCATATATCTTTGTACCCATTTTAAGGCAGGATTTCTCGCCCATCGCAAATGGCCCCCTGATGAGACATCCTTCCATGATTGAAGCCTCCTTGCCGATATAAACAGGTCCTGTGGATGCATTGATGATACAATGTTCCACACTGGCCCCTTTTTCAATAAAAACCTGGCCGGGTTTAATGACTTTATTGGTCCTTGAGATTGGCTGTGATTTCCGACGGGCTGTCAGTAGTTTGAAATCCTCCCGGATGGCCTGGTCATTTAAACGGATAATATCCCAGGGGTATTGAATGGTCTGAATGGCTTCTTTAAAACTCACCACGCGGGATACCCTGATCCGGTGTTTATCTGTCATTTGCTTACGGCTGAAACGGTAAGCGATATTATAACCGTCCAGAGTGGCAATGCATTCCCCGTTTTTCAATAGCCGGATCGCTTTGACCAGCGAAGGGGAAGGCAACACATTGCCATGAATCATAAAGCAATCGTATTTGCCAATCACGGCGTCCACATCAACAGCACGGGAAAGATCCTTATAATCGTCTTCTTTTTTATCAAATGAAGGGAGCCCCAGCATTTTCTCCCATTTCTCACGAATGGTCAGGATGCCTACCCGGATATCCTGGAGCTGGCGGGTCAGCGTAAATGGGTGGAGTTTTTCCGGCTGACAGAATTCCTCCGTAAAAATGATCTTGTTCATGGAATGGAATTAGGTGTAAAAATAAACAACCTCCCGGAGAACCGGGAGGTTTAAAGTATAGCCATGAAAAACAAAACTCCTCGCTTTCGCAAAGAGCTCTGCACAAGTTAATGTTTTTCTTATTTTTTCGCGTACTTCTTGTTGAATTTGTCGATACGTCCTGCCGTATCCACCAGCATGTTTTTACCGGTAAAGAAGGGGTGCGACATGTTGGAAATCTCCAGTTTGATCAGGGGATAATCTTTACCATCTTCCCACTGAACGGTTTCTTTGGAAGCGGCGGTAGAACGGCTCAGGAAAGAATGTCCGTTACTCATGTCTTTAAAAACTACTAACCGGTAGCTGTCGGGATGGAGTCCTTTTTTCATAATACTATGATTTTTAAGGCTATACGGATTTTGCCGTATAGATGAATAGATAAATTTGGG
>JAKQJH010000248.1 GCA_029561255.1 Bacteroidota bacterium
TTCCAGCAGCACCCCGAATTCCTGCGCAAAATTCACACTCACCCTTCCATGGATGGCACCCTGCTTATCGAAGAAACTGGCTTTGGTGGCAATAGGGAAAATGCCTTCATGCCAGATACCCGGATGTATATAGAGACCATGGCTGCCATCAAAATAGAAGTTGGTGAATTTATCGGGACTTATATCATCACCCGGCAAAGCCAGCGGCGTTACAAATGGCGCACCGGTGATGGGAAAAAATAACTGGCCGCCATCGGGATGATAGTTGGCATGCCAAAGTAAAACCTTATCGGGCGCGGCCAATAACTCCTTGTTACGATCTGCTTCACCCGGATTGACACTCCACCCCAGCAGGTATTCATCCTTTACGGCATTATTACGGCCGAACAACACTTCGCCTTCCCACCAGAAATCAAAGATACCCTGCTTGGTACCGGCCTGGTTACCGGTGTCTGCATCAATCGGGCGGCCACCGACCTTGGGCCATTGAACGATCTCTACCGGGAAGTCTTCATACCCCGCCTTAGGTACCAGGCAGCCATAACCCTTCAGGGTTTCATTGGTTGCGATAACGGTCTTCAATTTCTGCCAGGGTAAACTTGCCGGGACATCGGGATTGAGGTAGTTAACTGGTGCTGCCACGAATAATTATTTTAGGTAACCTAAAACTACGCAATTATGGCAAATATATTTCCATGCCTTCCCTCGCCAGTTCAAACGGTAATGGCTGACCGACACTTTCTTTAAGCGCATTGTATATCTCCGTCAACTGAGCATCACCGTGAGTAGGGTCATGATGGGTCAGTAACAGTCTTTTTACGCCTGCCATTGCTGCGTATCGGATCGTGTCTTCCATGGAGGAATGTCCCCATCCAACCCTGGCAGAATATTCATTCCGGGTGTACTGGGCATCATGCACCAGCAGGTCGGCATTAGCCACCAGGTCATATCCGGAGAGCCATTTGGTATCGTTTAGCAGCCCAGAACTTCCAAGAGCCGGTTCATGGTCGGGCAGATAGGTAAGAACGGCGTGTTTGGTCGCTATGCGAAAACCTACGGTAGGGCCGGGATGGATTACATACTGCGAGCTGATCGTAAACGGTCCTATTTCAAAAGTCGAATTTGAAATATCATGCAGCGTCAGTTTACAGGGAAGTTCACGGATAAGCACCGGAAACAAGGGCGGGGAAAGATAGCGGCTCAGCCTGGAATGCAAACTTTGTGTGGCGCTGGAAGGCCCCCAGATATGTACTTCCATCGCCGGATTAAAAAGCGGACTGAAAAATCCAAGTCCCTGTACATGATCCAGGTGCAAGTGTGTCAGCAGGATATCCACCCTGGAATAAGACGCGCCACCAAGATTGATGTTTTGCATACCGGAACCACCATCCAGCACCAGCAGCCAATCATCCTCAGTAACCAGCATGCAGGAGGTATTACCACCATAATAGGCAGTTTCAGCACCTGCTGTTGGGATTGAGCCACGAACGCCAAGGAAGGTTAGTTTCATCGTTATTTAGTTTCCCAGAAAATAGCCAC
>JAKQJH010000175.1 GCA_029561255.1 Bacteroidota bacterium
TTGTATCTGACTATGAGATGTCGATGAAAATAGCACTGCTATCAGAATTGTTATCACCGTTAGAACTGACCGTCTTGCAATATGTTCCATATCTATGAATTTTGTTTGTAAGTCATTTTGTCCGGCCGCATTGCCAGCAACACGTATATATATGCTATTATACGCTGGGGTTAAAAAATTATAGGACTTGATAGTCCTCGTTTTATGATTATACTTTTTGTATTGTCGTTAGGACAATCCGATTTTTGATTGAACAGAGTTAAGGTACGCAATTTTGATCAATAGGCCTGTATCAACACATCGGTAGGTATACCCAGCGACTGATGAATCTGACGAATCATCTCCAGGGATAATTTACGTTTCCGGTTGAGAATCTCACTCGCCCTGCTTTTAAGTCCCACCACCCGGGCCAGGTCATTCTGGGTGTAACCGAGCTGCTCCATACGGAATTTGATAGCTTCAATGGGGTCCGGGTAGTCGATTGGGTAGTGGGTTTGTTCATACTTTTCAATCAGAATACCTAATATCTCCAGTTCGTCCCCATCTTTTGATCCGGGCTTTGCATCAAAAATCTGCTCAAGCCGCGCCAGTGCGGCCTGATAGTCTTTTTTTGATTTGATCGGTTTAATGGTCATTCTATGTTAAATTTTCGTAGCGTCGATTTTATCATATTGTCTATGTGTACCTATGAATCGGAGCCATACCATTCCATAGCTGTAATTGATCCGGACAATTAACCGGTAGCGATTTCCTTTAATGTTGAAGACAATTCTGTTGTCTCCGATGATAGACGCCGCGGGATAATCCTGCTTGATATCATTCGGTCCTTTCCAGTTTGATTCTTCCGCTTCCTGGTACCAGGCTTTCAGTTGTTGCTCACAATCCGGATAAAGGGTCCGGAAATCCCGCAACGTTTTTTTAGCAATGACCCGCACTGTATATCAGTTTACAAAGTTAATGAAAAGTTCCCAAAATGGGAAATTTTAATGAGTGAATCAGTACCAGGCTGATTCTCAATAACTACCAGTCCACCTCATTCCTCTTCCACAAATCATCAAAAGGACTGATCACATTCACTAACTGTTTCTTGCTTACATGCAGGTATCGTTCCGTTGTGCGGATATCGAAATGACCGAGCAGGTCTTTTATATAACGGATATCCGTGCCCTTGTCCAGCAAATGCGTGGCAAAACTATGCCGCAAACTATGAATCCCCACTTCTTTCAGTATCCCGGCCTTGTTCTTTGCATTACTGAATATCTGCTGAATCGTACGGGTGGGATAGGCCTGGCCGGTCTGCCCCGATTCGAACAGGTATTGGTTGGGCGGCGGCTTTTCCTGCTTACTATACTGTCGCAATATATCCAGCAAGACCGGACTCAGATTCACATACCGGTCTTTCTTTCCCTTCGCATGCCTTACATGGATCTGCATCCGCTCTGCATCGATATCCGCCAGCATCAACCTCGCCACTTCACTGACGCGCAAACCCGAACTGTAGGCCGTAAACAACATGGCCTTGTGCTTCTTGTTTCTCAACGAATTGAACAACCGCGTCAGCTCCACTTCATTCAACAACTTCGGTAACTGCAACGGCTTCTGCGGCCGCGGAATATCCCAGAAAAACTTTTCCCGCTTCAGTACCTGCTCATAATAAAACTTCAACGCATTGATCCGGCTGTGCAACGTATTCTCACTCAGCTTTAGTGTTTCATAACAGTATTGCAAATAATCCCGCAATTGCTGCGGCGTATACTCCGCTGCCGGATGATTGCCGATCGCAATCAGGAACACCCGCATTTCGTTCATATAGGTCCTGATCGTGGAAGGACTGTACCCTCTCAATAATAGCTCCTGTTTCAGATAGGGGAGTACCCCACTATTCACTTCCTGTACCAGACCCGCAGGTACGGGTTGTTTAATTTCCTCAGGAGATATTATTTCCGGTTCTTTCACCGGCAGGAGGTCGGGCTCCTGCGGAAAAGCACTATCACTTTTCTTTTTCTCTTCCAGGTACTGCAGCAATTCCTGTATTTCCAGCTCCGCTTTTCCTTCCAGGGCAAACCACACTTTATTGTAAGCCGCCTTATTCAGCGGCACATACCAGCACTTATGGGTCTGTGTCCAGCGCGCCCCGGCTTTCAATTTCAATAAACCATTGATAATATTGGACGGCGAATAATAAATACCGATCCATTCCTGCTCCCGGTGAATGAGCGGCTTCAGTTGTACTTTTTCCATGGATAAAGTTTACCGGAAACTTATCCATACTCCCTGAAACAAAACGGTGTTTTTAACCGGAAAAAATGTTTTTTTTCGGAACGCACTTCGTGCACCTCAGTCACAGCAGCAAAGGCCGGCCGGTAATACAAGTGCCCTGATAATCAGATAAATCGGTGGAAAAAATGACAGCCGGTCTACCTGCATCGCACACCAGCCCTTATGAAAGGGAATGATTGAATTTTAAGGACCAGGTTGGCTGATTAAATATAAATTATTTTCCTGATTCCGGGTCTGACAGGGAATGTAATTCTGTTAAAAAAAATAACGAATTTGAAAGAAGGGTAAAAGGGGCTTGTCGGGGACAAACAAAACGCTAACGTATTTTATTCAACAGCCTTTCACGCCCACCGGCTTCCCATTCCGTTTTAAGGATACTGAGTATGATACTGTCCCGCCTGCCACCCTGCGCCGTGGGCATATGATTGCGTAAAATGCCCTCCTCCAAACAACCAATGGCCTTCATGGCCGCCACACTCGGCGCATTTTTGACATCAGCCCGGAACTCACAACGCTCCAGTCCCCAGGTGTCAAACACATACGAAAGCAAAAGAAACTTGCAATGCCGGTTCAGTCCCGTCCGCTGAAAATCCTTCCCGTACCAGGTATACCCCAGCTGCGTAGTCAGCCAAGGCTGCTGAATATCATAAAAGCGAGTACTCCCGGCATACCGACCCGCCCCTTTATCATACACGATAAAAGCAAACTCCTTCCGCTCCACCCGGTTCTTTACCGCCGCCGCCAGGTAACTCCGCAGGTTCTCTTCCCCCGCAGCCGAAACCAAACCGTACTTCCAGATCTCCGGCTCCTGCAGGGAAAAGGGCAGCAGATGATCATAATCATCCATAGTAATGGGACGGAGGAGAACGCGGTCGTTTTGTAAAACAGGAATGGTGGTGAAAATATCTATTTGCATGTGTATTGTTTAAAAGAACCAAGAACCTAAGATACCAAGACGCCAAAGAAGAACCAATAAAAAAGGATCAAAGAAGAACCAAAAGAGAAATTCCAAAAAAGCACCAATCCTACTGCGAAAGTTCACAGAAGGATTAGTGCTTTTTTATTGATGCTTATTTGAAACTTGTAATTTGATATTTCTTTGGCTTCTTGGCTGTCTTGGTTTCTTGATGCTTATTTCGGCATCTTGGTATCTTGGCATCTTGGTTCTTACTACTGTATTCTCGTGATATCCGCTCCCAACGCCCGTAGTCTCCCATCAATATCCTGGTACCCCCTGTCAATCTGCTCAATATTCTGAATCACACTCTTGCCTTCGGCACTCAGGGCTGCAATGAGCAATGCCACACCGGCCCGTATATCCGGCGAACTCATCGTGATGCCGCGGAGTGATTGCTCGCGTTCCAGTCCGATTACTACGGCGCGGTGCGGATCGCAGAGCACGATGCGGGCACCCATATCGATCAGCTTATCGACAAAAAAGAGGCGACTCTCAAACATCTTCTGGTGAATGAGTACCGAACCACTGGCTTGTATAGCCGTAACCAGTACAATACTCAAAAGATCAGGGGTAAAGCCCGGCCAGGGATGATCATAGATCGTCATCACCGAACCATCGAGAAAAGTTTGTATCTCATATTTCTCCTGCGAAGGAATATGGATATCGTCTCCGTTAATATTTAATTGAATGCCCAGCTGACGGAATTTTTCGGGAATGATACCAAGATGTTCCACACCGGCATTCCGGATAGTGATATCGCTCTGCGTCATGGCGGCGAGACCGATAAAGGAACCGACTTCAATCATATCGGGCAACATGCGGTGTTCGGTACCTCCGAGATAAGTCACCCCTTCGATGGTCAGCAGGTTACTGCCGATCCCGCTGATCTTCGCCCCCATGCGGTTAAGCATCCGGCAAAGCTGCTGGATATAGGGTTCGCAGGCCGCATTATAGATAGTAGTGGTGCCGACGGCCATGGAAGCGGCCATCACGATATTGGCCGTACCGGTTACGGAAGGTTCATCCAGCAACAGGTTTGTGCCTTTCAGGTGCGGGGCTTCTAAATGAAAGAAGCCATCTTCTTCATGATAAGTAAATGAGGCCCCTAATTTTTCAAAACCGATAATATGGGTATCCAGTCTCCGGCGACCGATCTTATCACCCCCGGGTTTGGGAATAAAAGCCCGGCGGTAACGGGCCAGCAACGGACCAGCCAGCATCACGGAGCCACGAAGTCTTCCGCTTTTTTTCTTATACGCCTCACTGTGCAGGTAATCAATATTAACGGCATCTGCTTGAAAAATACAGGTATCCCGCTGCGGCCGCTCGACCTTCACATTCATTTCACCTAGTAATTCAATCAACAGGTTCACGTCAATGATATCAGGAATATTGCTCACTATCACTTTTTCCGGCGTCAGCAATACCGCACTGATGATCTGCAGGGCCTCGTTCTTGGCACCCTGGGGAGTGATGTCGCCGCTGAGTTTTTTGCCGCCTCTGACTTCGAAGGAATACATAGGTTATTGTTGTTAAGAATGATTGGTTGAAAGGGGCAAATTAGAGAAAAATCAGAACAATGTGCCAATATGCCAATTAGCCAATGTGCCAATTAACCTCCTTTAAGGATTTGTCTAAACCAAAGTCCAGTTACGTATTTAGAGTATTTGCTTAATACAAGATTCCTCCTTCCCTTCGGCAATCTCAGGGTAAACTCTGGAATTGAATTTCTATATACTCCAGGACTCCG
The DNA here is from genome assembly GCA_029561255.1 of Bacteroidota bacterium. Classification (GTDB taxonomy): domain Bacteria; phylum Bacteroidota; class Bacteroidia; order Chitinophagales; family Chitinophagaceae; genus JJ008. The sequence continues at coordinate 4,989 of JAKQJH010000175.1, forward strand.
TTACCCCTCCTTCGTCGGGGTGACAAGGTTTCTTAGAATTTCCTGTTTCTATCTTAAATAGTGGTTTGATAAATATCCATGTGCCCCTTTGTCATCCCGACGAAAGAGGGATCAGGAAGACGCTCTTGATAAGCACTTTAATTCCGACGAAGGAGGAATCTTGTATTTAACTGATCTGCTAAATAAGCTATAGTCCTGGCTTTAGTACAACCCCCTTAGCAGGTCCATTGGCACATTGGCTAATTGGCATATTGGCACATTTATCTCCCGGGCACAAAAAAAGGCTAACCTCTTTTACCTGGTTAGCCTTCTAAGAAAATATCTCGTATTAGTAACGTTTCTTCTTGAAATTTCCACCACCACCACTGCCACCTCTGTTATCCCTTCTCGGGCCATTCCCTCCACCGCGCTGCTGGAATTTTCCTCCTCCTCCGCCATTATTACGTTTGCCGTAATTGCCGCGGTTATCGCGTCCTTCGGGCTGCATGCGGTATGCTTTTACATAAGGCGTGTTGGTGAAAGTCAGTTGTCCCTGCGTAATGCCGGTCAGTTCGCTCTGGATGGCATCATCATGCACGATCTCCTTATGCCAGTTATTATAGGCCAGTTTCATGTAATAAGCGATCGCGTTGGCGAAACCAAGCCGTTTGTCCGGATTTTCTTCCACCAGGGCCTTATTGATAATTTCCTCCAGGTTTTTACCCAGGTGATAGAATTTAGGATTTCTCTTGGGGTAAGGCAAGGGATCAGGTCTGGCCTTCAGTGTTTCCCGGGTGGGAATCGGATAGGGGGATTTCACATCCAGTTTGAAATCCGCAATCAGGAAGAGGTGATCCCAGAGTTTATGCCGGAAATCCTCCACATTCTTCAGGTGCGGGTTCAGAAAACCCATCAGTTCAATTACCGCATAGGCATTGGCCTGGCGGCGATCCGGATCCTCAATCGTCTGCACATGTTCAATCATCCGCTGCACGTGCCGGCCATATTCCCGCATCGTGAGGTGATTTCTGGTAGTATTATATTCCATGAAAATTTGTTCGGTACCGTCAAAAATAGGGAATTGCCCTCAAATTTGAAAGAAACGACGATTTGGTAGTTGGAGGTTGGAAGTTGGAGGTTCGAGGTTATCGTGATATGCGAAACAACTATTCTTTAAGAAAAACTCCGTTTATACCTGTATAAAGTCAAAGATTAATAGTTCTGGATTAACTCATAATCACAAAATTTCAGTAATCAGACAGGTATTGAGTTGAGTTTAAGTACACTTGCAGATTGTAAAGTCCTTTTCCCTTAACACGAAAACCTCGAACCTCCAACTTCCAACCTCCAACCTTTTACATTTCTAAGTATGAATCTCTCCTGATTTGTAATCAACAGACCGGAAAAAAAGAAAGGGGCCCCGAACCAAGGCCCCTTTTACAAGCCACCATCCTCTTCCACCTAAGAGGTCATTTAATATAGAGTTGACTGACAGCGGACAACTGGCTGCTCATATCGGTCAGTTTTACCCAGTAGATCCCGCTTTGTAACGTGGAGATCTGCTGATACGAATTAGCCGATAACACAATGTCCTTGCGGACCACCGTTTGCCCCTGTGCATTGAATATTTCGAGTTTGTGTTTGCCGCCCTCATTATTATCAAATTTGATACCAACTACACCTGTTGATGGGTTAGGACTGATAATAAACCGGGGTACCACGGAACTTTTTAACGTAACTTTTCTGATCTCACTGATTCGTGTGTAACTATTGGCATACACCTGTTTCACACGAAAGAAAAAATCACCACTTTCATCCTGCTTCGTCGTATAAGTAAATTGATACTGATCATTTACGCCTGCGTCTTTCTGCACGGTCCCTACCGGTACAAAATCTTTGCCATTTCTGCTCATCTCTGTCACATAACGGTAAGAAGCCGAAGCATCATTGAATCCTTCCCAGGTCAGCAAGGCCTTGTTCTCAGCCGCTTTCGTAGCCTCAAAATTGCGCAGGTGCAAAGGCAGGATATAACCGGGACAGGTACAATACTCAAAATTGAACCGCACCAGGGCCGATGTGGCTACGGTACTGTTATAATTCCCTCCTGTACAGGTTACATTGGTAAAGGCGGTTATATCATAGAAATAGGAAATACTGTCGTTACCATAAAACTGGAAAAGTGAATCCAGGTTGGTAATGGTCTGGCAAAGCGTTACCGCATTCAACAGCGTATCTCTTGATATGGACACAAAATCAGGGCCTGAACCCAGGGTACCATTACTGGCTCCCAGCGCATACGGCCCATAATGATGATTAATGCTATTGGTCAGCGGTGAACTGAGACCGGGACCCGTGATCTGATCGGTACGGATATAATATACATTGGCGGTTTGTGAGGAAAATGAATTGTTCTCCACACTGACAGAATCCACCACACCGGTGATCGACACACAAACCCGTAAACAGGTCACCATCCCGGCATAAGGATCGGCCTGCGGCACTTTGATTTCAAGTGTGTTGATGCCGGGAGGCGTATTGATCACGGTATCAAACACCGTGGTGCCTGGTGCAAAATTATAAGGACAGGGAATCACCTGGCTGCGGCCCGGTAAAGCAAAAACTAACTGGAGTAAAACGAAACCGGAAAGAAGAAGCGATTTTAAGTAGATCTGTTTCATAGGTCGGAGTTTTGGTTTCAAAAAGAAACTGCACTGTGTAAAAGTAGAATTTGCCACACGGTTTTGCAATTGGTAATGTACTCATTTTTAAAACCGGTATTTAATGAAACATCACCGGGAATCTGCTCATAAAACCGGTTAAAATAACCGGGTAAAAAACAGGCGCTTACTTACTGACATTCCGGGAAACTATACGACGTTCTCCTCCTTGTTTATTTAGAAGTCACTACGTTGATTTACGCGGGAATCCCCGGTCAGGCGGTTACCTTTGTGTCCGGATATGAGAATTGCCGTCAATACACGATTTTTATTAAAAGAATACCTGGAAGGTTACGGGTATTTTATACAGGAAATTTTCAGCCGGCTGGTGAAAGCCCACCCGGAGCATGAATTTATTTTCCTGTTTGACCGGCCATATGATCCGAAATTCATTTTCGGGAAAAATGTCACCCCCGTGGTGGTTGGCCCCGCCGCCCGACACCCGCTTCTCTGGAAATACTGGTATGATTTTAAAATACCCGCTGTGCTGAAAAAATATAAAGCGGATGTTTTTTTCTCCCCTGATGGATTTTGCTCCCTCCGCACCCGGGTACCACAATGTCTCGTGATGCATGACCTGGCCTTCCTGCATTTTCCCAAAGGAATTTCAGGCCCCCAACTCCGTTTTTATAAACGCAATACCCCGGATTATATCGCCAAAGCAAAAACGCTGATCACCGTTTCTGCATTTTCAAAAGCGGATATTATCGAACACTATCCCGCTGCCAGCAATAAGATCAGGGTCATCCACAATGGCATCCGTTCCTCTTTCCATCCCCGCTCATTCGAAGAAAGGGAAACGGTGAAACAACAATACACCGGCGGAAAAGAATATTTTCTCTGCACCGGCTCCCTGCACCCACGTAAAAACGGAATGAACCTGCTGAAAGCCTTTTCCCTGTTTAAAAAAAGACAGCAATCCTCCATGAAACTCGTGCTGGCCGGACGACTGGCCTGGAAATACGAATCCTTTACCGAAAGCCTGAAGTCTTATAAGTACCGGGACGATGTAATCCTGACCGGTTATCTCCCGGAGGAAGAACTGGCCGGCCTTACCGCCGCTGCCTATGCCATGGTATACCCCTCACTCTATGAAGGCTTCGGTTTACCCGTTGCCGAAGCCATGCAGTCCGGTGTAGCCGTGATCACATCATCCAATTCAGCCACGCAGGAAATAGCCGGGGAGGCCGCTCTCTATGCCGATCCGACGGATATCAATGCGATTGCGGATCAGCTGAAACGAATCTACAAGGATGAAACCCTGCGGAGCGAACTGGCAGTGAAAGGCCTGGAGCAGTCCAAAGCATTCAGCTGGGATACTGCCGCTGCCCAATGCTGGAAAGCCATTGAAGATACCATCGCCTGATTTCGTTTACCTTTGCCCTCTCAAAACAAGTATATGCACAAATCAACGATAACTATTGAAGTAGAAACAGACGATCAGAAAATTCCGGCCGGAATCAGTTGGAGCGCCACCGATACCGGGCAGGAAAATGCACAAAAGGCCAAGGCCATGATGATCGCCTTCTGGGACAGCGCTGAAAAAGCCGCCCTCCGGATCGATCTCTGGACCAAAGACATGATGGTGGATGAAATGGCCGATTTCTTTTACCAGACCCTGATGACTATGGCCGATACCTATGGCCGGGCCACCCGCTATGCCGACCAGGTAGAGGAAATGAAGACCTTTGCCAAAGGGTTTTATGAGAAATTCAGGGAAAAACAACTGAAGGAAAACAAAGCCTGACCGGTTATAACTTCTTAACTACTCAAATAAACAACTATGAGTTTAGAACAAAAAATTATGGGGGATCTGAAAGCCGCCATGCTGGCCAAAGATGAAGCCGCCCTCCGCAGTCTCCGCGCTATTAAAGCCTCGATCCTGCTGGCCAAAACGGCCGAAGGAAGTAACGGCGAAATTTCCGAAGACGATGAGATCAAACTTTTACAGAAAATGGTGAAGCAACGTAAAGATTCTCTCGAAATCTTTACGCAGCAAAACCGCCCCGAACTGGCAAAAAAAGAAGAAGAGGAAATCGCAGTGATTGAAAAATTTCTGCCGAAACAAATGTCGGCGGATGAAATCAAAGCGGAACTGGAGAAAATTATCACCGCTACCGGCGCGGCTTCTCCCGCCGATATGGGGAAAGTAATGGGCGTGGCCACCAAACAACTGGCCGGCAAAGCCGATGGCAAAACCATCTCCGCCCTGGTAAAGGAACTGCTCGCGAAATAAACGGATTTTAACAGCTGGCCGGTACGGAACCGGGGCCATTCAACGTTACAGCCATATGATTATTGATATCATTTTCGGCATCCTGCTGGTGCTGGCCATTATTAAAGGCTTTCAGCGGGGATTGATTGTTGGCGTTTTTTCAATGGTAGCCCTGCTGGTGGGACTCGCCGCAGCACTCAAACTATCCACCGTGGTGGCCGGCTATATTGGTAATTCGGTGAATGTATCGTCGGAATGGCTCCCGCTTGTTTCATTCCTGGTCGTGTTTATCATTGTAGTACTGCTGATAAGACTCGGTGCCAAAGCCATTGAATCAGCCGTGGAAGTGGTGATGCTGGGCTGGCTCAACCGGCTGGGCGGAATTCTTTTATATATCGCCATGTATACACTGGTATACAGTGTGTTCTTATTTTACGCGGGTAAAATGGAACTCCTGCAACCGGAAACTATCAGTAAATCCGTAACCTACGAATGGATACAGCCCCTGGGACCGAAAGTAATCGGTTGGATCGGCCAGGTTCTTCCCTGGTTTAAGGATATGTTTGCTGAGCTGACCGCTTTCTTTGAAAAACTATCCCACGAGGTGCCAACACATTGATTGGGTTGATCATAGTTTTCCCGGCTTTTTTACAATACCTTACAGGCGCGGTGCCGCTGATTTTTATCTCCATTGAATAAAACAGACCCGCAGCCCCTATATTTGCGCAAATCAGGTTGGTTTTGTGCCACAAAGACCTGAATTTTACCGCAAAACGTTTATTTTAGCAACCAGCGTTAAAGCTCAGATTGACTGCCCATGGATTACGAAATCAAACAAGAGGAAAAGTTTAAGTTCATCGAGGAAGGCAGCGGGGAACCGTTGTTGCTGCTGCATGGACTTTTCGGGGCGCTCAGCAATTTCAGAAGCCTGATCGAATACTTCCGTCAGTACAATAAAGTGATTGTACCCATGCTGCCCCTGCTGGATATGGATATCCTGCATACTTCCGTGGGCGGACTGGCCAAATTTGTCAATAAATTCATGGAGACCCGCGACCTCAACGGGGTACACCTGATGGGGAATTCACTTGGTGGTCATGTGGCCCTGGTCCATACCCTGAAACACCCCGAACGGATCAAATCCCTGATACTGACCGGGAGTTCCGGTCTTTTTGAAAACGGTATGGGGGACAGTTATCCCAAACGCGGCGACTATGAATTTATACGTAAAAAGACGGAATTAACGTTCTATGATCCGAAAGTCGCCACCAAAGAACTGGTGGATGAAGTATATAGTATCACCAATAACCGGTTAAAAGCGATCAAGATCATTGCCCTGGCCAAAAGTGCCATCCGCAATAACCTGGGCGAGGAACTGAACCAGATCAAACAGCCTACGTTATTAGTGTGGGGTAACAATGATACGATCACTCCGCCTTTTGTCGGCCGCGAGTTCAATAAGCTGATACCGAACAGTGAACTGCATTTTGTCGATAAATGCGGTCATGCCCCGATGATGGAAGTGCCGGATGAGTTCAATGCCATCCTGCACAAATTTTTAAAGAAACTGAATGAACCTGCAGCAGTTGCCTGAACAATGCAGTCTTGACAGAACTGCCGCCACCTGTTGCAGCCGTTCTAATAA
>JAKQJH010000178.1 GCA_029561255.1 Bacteroidota bacterium
CATAATCCATATCCTTATGGAAGGTCTCTTTGCTGAGCAGGGCCGCCACGATGGTAATCGTCATTACAATAATACCCGCATAAATACCACCCTTCACATAGCCCATCCCTTCCATTCCTCTTAATGTCTTGAACAAAGGCAATATAAAGATAGCCAGCATTCCCCGTACCATATTGGGAATGGTGGTAGCGGCAGTGGCGCGGAGATTGGTACCAAACTGCTCGGCCGCCATGGTGACAAATATGGCCCAGAACCCGGTACCAAAACCCAGTCCGGCACAGATCCAGTACATCTTCTGTGCCGACCCATTCCACTGAATCGTAAAGAAGAGCAACATGAAGATGATGGTAATGCCGTAAAATATAAAGAGTGCTTTCTTCCGGCTCCGCAGGCGCTGACTGACTAAACCGATCAGGATATCACCCAATGAAATGGCCGCGTAAGCATACATGATCGCCTTACCCGGATCCACTTTTTCGGTAATCCCGAATTCCCGGGCAAAATCGGAGGAGAAATATACCAGCACCCCGATCACATACCAGGTAGGCAGGCCGATCAGGATTCCGAATAAATAACGTTTGAAGCGGTCCCAGTTGGTGAACAGCATGAAAAAATTTCCCCGCTGTACTTCTGTTTTTTTCACCGCATTGAACATACCGGATTCATAAACGGAGATACGGAGAATGAGTAATAACATACCCAGACCGCCCCCGATAAAATAACAGGTGCGCCAGTCGAAATTTTCTTTCATAATAAAAGCCACGACGGCCCCGGTGAGTCCGATACCCGCCACCAGCGAAGTAGCCAGTCCGCGGCTTTCCTTCTTGGTGATCTCGGATACCAGGGTAATTCCTACACCCAGTTCACCGGCGAGTCCGAGTCCGGCCACAAACCGTATCCACTTGTATTGCTCTACGGTTTCAACAAATCCATTCGCGATATTGGCCAGGGAATAAAGGACGATGGAACCAAACAACACACTGAGTCTTCCTTTTTTATCACCCATGATACCGGCAATAACACCGCCGATCATCAGGCCTACCATCTGCCATTGCAGGATGGATTCGCCTTCGACACGGATCTGGTCTTCGGTCAGTCCCAGGTCGCGAAGACTGGCCACGCGGATAATACCGAATAACTGGAGGTCATAGATATCGACAAAGTAGCCGAGGGCGGCCACGATCACTGCAATGTTGAAAATGCTCGCCGGTTTGGCCTGGTCCATATGAATCGTTAGTTGGTTTGTGTCGGGGTCTTGGGGGTATGCTTGGAAAACATTTTAATCAGCACCGGTGCAGTGGTGACCAATACGATACCCAGTACAATAAATTCGAGGTGTTCCTTTAAATCAAAATTGAACAATTGCAGCACCCATTTTTGCAGGAAGAA
>JAKQJH010000183.1 GCA_029561255.1 Bacteroidota bacterium
AAATTTTTCACAGCCGTTGGCCTTGCCCAGTTTTGCCGCATGTACGGCAATATCATAGTCTATTTTCCGGTAAGCGGTTTTATCCCCTTTCATTTTCTTCATCGTGGTACCGATGCAACAGAAGATCACATCGGTTCCTTCGAGGGCCAGGCGAAAACTTTCTATATCACTGAAGTCCACCAGCTTTTTTTCCAGTTTCGGATGGCTGATGTCCAATGGCCGCCTGATCAAAATCCTAACGGGTTTAAAAAAGGGATCGTTGATCAGCAGATCAAGCAAGTGGCCGCCAATAAGTCCGGTGGAACCGATAATGGTTGCGTGCATAACGAACAGGGTTTACAAAAGCGGTTATCAGTCTTTGTACTCATAAATTACATAACCCCATGGTTGCATTTTCCACTCCGTATCACCCAAGGGTTCCGTAGTTCCCATGAAAACATTATAGGGTTTGCCGTGTAATGTTTTATCAGCGATTTGAATGGCTTGTTCTGTTTTGGAAAGATTCAGGATGACCAGGATCTTTTTTCCTGCTTTTTCCCTTACATAAGCGTAGACCGCTTTTTCATCTCCTGCTTTTACTTTCCTGAACGCGGCGTCGGCTGCCAATGCGGGATTAGCCGTCCGAAGTTTTTGCAGGGTCGTATAAAATTTAGCCCGCTCCAGTTTACTGAAAACAAGGCTGTCTTTTTCAAAGAATGGCAGGGGACGGAGCAGGGGTTCTTCCTGACCGCTATATACGAGCGGGACGGTGGTACTCATGGTTTGCGTGAACACGGCAAATGGAGCATGAGAAACTCCCGGGAAAGTGGCGTAATCCGATTTATTCCAGCTATTTTCATCATGATTACTGGTAAAATACATGGGGATCGCTTCTTTGGGATAAGTGGTATCATATTTAGCCTTGATACTGTCCAGTCCGAATGCAGGTCGGTTGCCAGCAGCTATTTTAACCATCATATGAAACATTTCCCAGGGATAGTAAGCATCAAAACCACTGGTCATCAGGTAAGCTTTGTCGCCTTCTGCCAGGAAGAATAAATCTTTATTGACCGCCTTTAGCTGCGGGATACATTTTTTCCAGAATTCGCCAGGTACATTCCAGGCCACATCCACCCGGTAACCGTCTATGCCGGTTTCGGTTATCCAGTATTTCATCGCGGCAATCATGCTGTCCTGCATGACGTTGTTTTTAAAATCCAGCACGCGGGTGTCTGTCCAGTCAAACATGGTGGCTGCCTGACCGGTACTGTCTTTTACAAAAAAATCAGGATGCGTTTTCAGCCAGGGATGATCAGCACCCGTATGGTTGGGAACCCAGTCGATGATTACTTTCATTTCCTTCTCGTGAATTTTTTTAACCAACGCTTTCCAGTCATCCAGAGTGCCATACTCCGGATTGATACCAGTATAATCCGCCACTGCATAATAACTGCCCAGCGTTCCTTTACGGTCTTTTTTACTGATCGGGTTGATCGGCATAAACCACACGGTTTGCACGCCCATTTCTTTTAACCGGTCGAGATGTGCAGCAAAAGCGTTGAATGTTCCTTCGGGAGTATACTGGCGGGTATTGACTTCGTAGATATTGCCCTGCATGATCCAGTCGGGATGCGATCCATTACCTGCGGTAGCAGCCGATTCAGGTTTATCATTCCTGGATTTGCAGGAAAAAATAAAAACAGCGGGGAGTAAAAGAAGCAGGAAGTATTTTTTCATAACCTTATTTTTTAATAAGTGACAGAAACCGGACAGTGAAATTAGTCCATTATGGCCGGACAGCAAAAATGGGGCTGTTCAGTACAACCCCTTTTAAAAATGAAAATCAGGCGTTTATTTTTTCTCCAGCTCCTGAGTTTGTAATTTTCATGATTAAATTGCAGTTGATGAAACCGGAAGAAAATATAGCCCTGGCCCCATTTACCAGTTTTGGGGTGGAGAGCACGGCCCGCTATTATTCCACATTCAGGGATGAAGCGGAGTTAGAAGAACTTTTATTTTGGGGAGCCCGGTATCCTTTATTGATTTTGGGAGGAGGAAGCAACCTGTTGCTGACCCGGGATGTGGACGGGTTGGTGTTAAAAAATGAAATAAGGGGAATTACCGAATTGCACGAAGACAATGATTATGTCTATATCCGGGCGGGAGCCGGAGAAAACTGGCACCAGTTTGTGTTATACTGTCTTAGTCGTAACTGGGCAGGACTGGAGAATCTTTCCCTGATTCCAGGAAATGCAGGCGCTTCTCCAATGCAGAATATCGGCGCATACGGAGTGGAACTGGAAGAGCTGTTCTGGGACCTGGAAGCCTGGCATATCCGGGAGCAGAAAAAGGTCACATTTACAAAGAGTGATTGTGGATTTGGCTACCGGGATAGTGTGTTCAAGGGAAAATTTAAAGGACAGTTTGTAATACTGAATGTAACCTACCGGTTGAGGAAAAAGCCCCGGTATACTACCAGTTATGGGGCTATTGAGAAGGAACTGGAAAAAATGGGGGTGAAAGAACTTTCCATAAAAGCAATATCAGATGCGGTAATCAGTATCCGGTCTTCCAAATTACCTGATCCCCGGGTAATCGGAAATGCCGGCAGTTTTTTTAAGAACCCATCAGTCAGTGCAGAAAAGCATGCTCTTTTGCAAAAACAATTCCCGGACCTGGTGGCTTATCCCAATGTAGATGGGACCTTCAAACTGGCAGCCGGTTGGATGATTGAACAATCAGGACCCGCTCCCGGCATCAGCTGGAAGGGATACCGGAAAGGGGATGCCGGTTGTCATGAACGCCAGGCCCTCGTACTGGTTAATTATGGAAGGGCACTGGGCAGCGAAATATTTCAGCTCAGTGAAGATATACTGCAATCTGTACATCAGAAATTCGGGGTGGAGTTGGAACGGGAAGTAAATATCATCTGATGCAACGAACTTCATAAAACAGGGTTCATACCAATATGAAAAAAAATATTTACCTGTTTCTTTTTTTACTCAGCACAACCGGATCTGCCGGACAATCACATCAGGCTATTTATACAGAATTAGGAAAAAACGGAATAATCATACATGCCGGATATGACCAGCAGTTTATCAACCATCATACGGGTTTCCGGGTTGGTATTGGATCCAATTTTGACCGGTACCTGAAGGCTTATGCAATTACTGCGGGTGTATATAAACTGGCCGGAAGAAAATATCATTTTTTCGAGACCGGACTGGACCTTCAATACCTTAACATTCAAGAGAACAGTGATGATCAGCGGGGATTTGGCTTTATTTATCCTGATTATACGGTTGCGGCATTTTATCCCTCTTTGAACCTGGGTTACCGGTATTCGGGACAGAAATTCCTGTTCAGAGCTGGCTGTTCACCGGGAATTATTAAAAAAGAATTTATTCCCGGAGCCTATTTTACTTTTGGCTTTTGCTGGTAAATGATACGTACATGTTTTAAACCTGTAACATTTAGCACATTACAATCGTCAAAAGGGCGTTAATAAAATATCCCGATGTTATTATTTAAAAAATAAAATAGTTACTTTAACAGCATCAAAAACTACTAATATGCGTAAACTCATTATTCTCGCTATGGTATCCATTTTCAGCAGCCAGCTCATGCAGGCTCAGTCCGCTTATGTGGAGTTGGGAGGCCCCGGTCTCGCATCCATCAACTTTGACACGAGGTTTACTTCTAAAGATGATGGCATTGGAGGAAGAGTAGGTGTCGGTGGGTTCAGTATCAGTGATGGAAACGGAAGTAATGCCGGTGTGGTATTTATTCCACTGGGGGTAAACTACCTGTTTGGCAAAGATGAGCGTAACTATTTCGAAGTAGGAGGAGGCATCACCCCGGTACTGGGTACGGGCAATAGTGGCAGTAATTTTTCTGAAACCTTTGGGCACATATTATTCGGATACAGAATGCAGCCTAAAATGGGCGGATTCACTTTCCGGGCTTTTATCTGTCCCATTTTTGCCAGTGGAACTTTTATTCCATATTACGGTGGATTGTCTTTCGGATATAAATTCAATGCGAAAAAGGAGTAAAGTATTTTTTTATATAGTGTAAATGGCCGGAACAATCAGTTCCGGCCATTTTTTATTCTCAGGCTTCTTCATCAAATTCAAAGTCTTTTTCATTGAAATCCATCATGCTGCCCATCAGGTCTTTGAATTCCACTTTGGATTCAAACATTTTTTTACTGATGAGGGAATAGGAAGCGAGTCCATGTAAAACGAACTCCATCAGCAGGGCCGACTGTTCTTCATTGGTGCCGGGAAAATGCTTCTTTACCAGTGAATGCAGGCCATCTACCTGGTACAAAAGCATGATTTTTTCCTTATCCGTGGTATTGAAATCAATATTCAGGTGATTGCCCTTATCAAACCAGGCCGTAATCGGGCGGTATGGATTATCCTCTTTGATTAGTTCCTGTGATGGTTTTCCGGTGTTTTTTCTCTTTTTGAGTTGGTCAGGATTGGGAAAGTACTGGATAAACTGGGTACGGATGGCTTTATCTACGAGGTTCATCGCCACCTGGAAAGGGCCTTCCTGTTCGCCTTCATATACCAGTTCCACTTTACCGGTTATGGAAGGTATGATACCTGCCAGGTCACTGATCCAGACCTGGGTCTGCTTTTCATTATTCATAATAGCTCTGCGTTCGGCGGAGCTTACTGCATTTTCAAGTGCTGAAATCGTCAGACGGGCACTGACCCCACTCTTCTTATCGACCAGTTCACTGCTCCTTGCTTCAAAAGCTACCTGTTCGATCAGTCTTTTTACAAGATCACTTATGTCTACCCGTGCCTGCTGCTCTGCACTCAGATCGGCTTCCAGTGCGGTAATCTCCAACGCATGTTCAAGGTTCTTTGGGTAGTGGGTCAGTATCTGGCTTTGAATCCGGTCCTTTAAAGGCGTAACGATGGCCCCCCGGTTAGTATAGTCTTCCGGATTTGCCGTAAATACAAATAATATATCAAGCGGTAAACGAAGTTTGAAACCGCGGATCTGAACGTCTCCTTCTTCTAATATATTAAACAAAGCAACCTGTATCCTGGCTTGTAAATCAGGCAGTTCGTTTATTACAAATATGCCACGATTACTGCGGGGTATAATACCGTAATGGATCACCCGGTCATCGGCAAAACTGAGTTTGAGGTTGGCGGCTTTGATCGGATCAATGTCCCCGATCAGGTCAGCCACACTCACATCGGGCGTGGCTAGTTTTTCGCCATATCGTTCTGAGCGGTGTATCCAATGGATGGCGGTTTCGTCTCCATGAGTGGCAATTTCTTCCTGGGCAAACCGGGAAATGGGGTTGATCGGATCATCATTAATATCACTACCTGCAATAGAAGGGATATATTCGTCCAGCAATTCGGTCATCTGGCGGGCCATTCTTGTTTTGGCTTGTCCGCGTAAACCGAGAAACAGGATATTATGCCGGCTCAATAATGCCCGCTCCACATCCGGAATTACAGTGTCTTCATATCCGACAATTCCGGTAAAAGTGGGTTCGTGGGATTTTAACCGTTTCAGGAGATTCGCACGTATCTCTTCTTTAATTGGTTTCGATTGATAACCGGAGGCTTTGAGTTCACCAAGGGTTTTGATATTTTGGATATTCATGTTAGTAGTAATTAAAAATTAAAAAGTAAAAAGTAAAAAAAGGGTCAGTTTTTCGCATATGCATTAAAGGAAAGGGCATTTATAATCTATAATATTCTGAGTACAGGAGGCCTTAATTGTTTATCCGTATAAGGATTTTTACTTTTTACTTTTGAATTTTTACTTTGATAAGTTTCTTCAATAAACCGTCTTCCGCTTCCCGCTTTCAAAATCCTTAAAAATAAACGCTCCCAGTTTATCCAGCGAAGCAAAAAACGCTTTTCCATGATTCATCTCTGTAAATTCCTGTACAAAACTTTGCAGGTAAGGATCAGTGGCGATCATAAAAGTGGTGATCGGAATCTTCAGTTTTTTGCATTGTGCCGCGAGGTTCAGGCAGCGGTTGATCACTTTACGATCCAGACCAAAACTGTTTTTATAGTAGCGTTTTCCAATCTTCAGACAGGTGGGTTTCCCATCGGTGATCATGAAGATCTGTTTATTCGGATTTTTCCGGCGCCTTAAAATATCCATCGCCAGTTCCAAACCGGCCACCGTGTTGGTATGATAGGGACCTACCTGCAGATAAGGAAGATCTTTAACCTCGATTGGCCAGGCATCATTACCAAATACCACAATATCGAGTGTGTCTTTCGGGTAACGGGTTTTGATCAGTTCGCTCAGCGCCATAGCCACTTTCTTGGCAGGTGTGATCCGGTCCTCTCCATACAGGATCATACTATGTGAAATATCGATCATCAGTACGGTGGAGGTCTGCGATTTGTAATCTGTTTCCCGGATACTCAGGTCGTCTTCCCGCATATGGAAACTGTCGATACCATGGTTGATCTGGGCATTCCGTATACTTTCAGTAAAATCAATCTGCTCGAGCATATCCCCAAACTGAAACTGCCGGGTCTCGGGATTTACTTCATCTCCCTGTCCGGGTTTAAAACTATGGTGATCACCCTGTTTGGTTTTTTTGAGTTTGCCGAATATCTCTTCCAGGCTTTTTTTCCGGATGCCCTGTTCGGTTTTCGGTGTGATTTTTATCTGACCTTGCTGATCAGGATCGGTGATATACCCCTTCTGTTTCAGGTCTTCAATAAAATCACCCATTCCATATTCGTTACCGGTGAGCTGGTACTTTTTATCCAGTTCGTTCAGCCATTGCATGGCTTCTGTCACATCCCCGCTGGTGTAGGTCAGCAATTGCATAAAAAGGTCAAGCAATTGCTCAAAGCGGCTTTTGCCATCCTTATCAGGATCAAAACGGGTGAAATGAAAACCTCTCATCGGATATACAATTTACGACAATTCGGGAAGGGGAGATACATGCTTGTAACAACCGGGCCGCCGGTAAGTTCATATAAAAGAAAACCCTCCGGTCCGGAGGGTTTTCTAAAGCGTAACTTAAAATTAATTCTGTTTATTACTGTCTGGTTTGGCCGGGGTCTGGATACTGGGTGTATTCAGTTCATTGACCGGTTTGCTACCGGCTGCACTTTTATACCGGGCTTCGATATCACTCAGAACTACCAGTAAACGTTCATTGATCGGGGCTTCTGAGCGCTCATAATACCCCCAGAAATCGGGTTTGCTATCCCGGATATAGGTATAATAACGGGCCTGTTGTTCCAGGTCTTTCCTGATCTCGGCGGCAACTTTTTCTGCCAGCTCTTTCTTACCGGCTTTATAACAGGCTTCCAGGTAGATCAGGGCGGTCTGGTTATGGCCATTATAACGGCTCGTCATTGCATAAGGCAGATTAGCGGTATTGATACCGGCTTCCACTTTGTCGATCAGTTGTTTGGCCTGATCCAGTTTACCGGCATCTGCCATATTACCCGCGGCTTCCCCATAAATGCTGCGGAGATTGAGTATATGACGACGATTTTCTTCATCGAAATAAACCCCCTTAATATTAGCTCCCCCGAATTCATACTTGGTCATCAGGTTGTTGAACGTGGTATCCAGGTTCATATCTCTGAGCTGTGTGCCGCCAAGTCCTTTGCTGCGTAAAGACTGGTCTACCACCCAGTTCATCTGGGGCATTTTTGGCATCACCGGTAATAAACGGTAGGCGATACCTTCCTTGCGCATAAACGGTCCAAAACCGAGTTCACCCATTGGTGAAGTAAAATAAATAGGGCGTTTCCATTTATTGGCGGCAAGGATGTTCAGGATAATGAGGTCATTCTTCATCATAGCCCGTTTGGGTAATTCAAAACGGAACTCTGGTAAGATACTGTCACCAGGCTGCACAGCCCCTGTTTTCAGCAGGTATTCACGGTCAACCGGTACAGAAACTTTGGTTACCGGGAACGTGTTCAGTGGTTCTCCCCTTGAATTATCCATTTTATTGGGGTCATCACTGCCCACATAATCCTTCATCAGATTGAAGAGATCATAATACACATTTTCAGGAATACTCGGTCTCGGATCATACACTACATAGTTACGGGCATTACCGGCGATTTTGTCTTCGCTCCAGATTATATCTACGGCGTCTGATTCATTGACTTTATACCGGAGCTGGTTGATATACCAGTCAATTCCCAGTAAACTATTGTTGATGACCCTTACATCTTTACGGATGCCTTCTACTTCCTGTGCATACCATAACGGATAGGTATCGTTATCACCAAAGGTGAAGATGATGGCATTCGGTGCACAGCTTTCGAGATAAGCTTTGGCAATAGCCGGCGCGGTTGTTTTATTACTGCGGTCATGGTCATCCCAGATTTGCTGGGCCATGAGTACCGGTACCGCCACACATAAGACAGCAGTGGTCATATTCAGCACCCGGTCGTTGGTGCCGCCAGCGGAAACCGCCCGTCCAAGGAACGTGACAACGGCTGTAACCAGGGCAAATAAAACAGCAGCAAAGAGGGAAGCCACCAGGGCGCCATCACCACTACCCGGGAAACAACTCATGAATGTGATAGCAAAGCTGAGTGTACTTCCATAGATCAGTACATTCTGGAAAGTCAGTTTGTCCGCTTTTTCCTTTGCCATTTTAACGAGGGCCACCACGGCCAGTCCGATCCAGATAGCAAAAGCATAGAAGGACCCTACATAAGCATAGTCCCGCTCACGGGGCTGGTTACCGGGCTGGTTCAGGTACAGGACCACCGCAATACCGGTAAAGAAGAAAAGGAGGAAGGAAACCACCCAGTCTTTCCGGTTGCGCAGGAACTGGTACACACAGCCGATAATACCCAGTACAAAAGGCAACAGGTATAGCTGGTTATGTGCTTTATTCTTCTTCAGGCTGTCAGGCATCAGGCTTTGATCGCCCAGCCGTTTGTCATCCACAAAGGATACACCGGTGATCCAGTTACCATCCCGTTTATTGCCATAGCCTTGAATATCGTTTTGTTTACCGGAAAAATTCCACATAAAGTATCTCCAGTACATGTGACTCATCTGGTAGGTAAAGAACCACTCCATATTATCGCCATAGGTGGGGGCTTCATAATTACCGGTCTTCGGATCCTGGGCCAGTCCCAGCCATTCGGCATATGACTGGGCGTGATACTGGTCATCGCTTGAATCCCAGACACGCGGGAATATTTGTTTTACTTCACTTTTATAATTATACTCTTTGGCACGGCCCAATGGGATATATTTATCAGCCCCTTTTACATATTTCATTTCGCTCTCAATAAAAGGCTCACCCTCCACCAGGTCTTCCCGGGGATCAGCTGCAAAATGCGGACCGTATACCAATGGTGCACTGCCATACTGCTCACGGCTGAGGTAATACACGAGGCTGATCGGGTTATCTACATTATTCATGTCAATGCTCGGGTTGGCATTGGAACGTATAATAGCGGTGAAATACATAAAGTATCCCAGCATCATAAACGCATAACACCAGAGCGAAAGCTTTATAATACGTAAAGCGGAAGGCTTGAGGAAATACCCAAAAGCTACCGCGGCGCCCACGATCAGGATAAAAGGAAGGAACTTCAGCCCTTCGCCCGGAACAATCACAAAAGGCAGGGCAGACAGTAAAAGGAACACTATAAACCAGGCAATCAGTTTGGTCTGATTGAGGGTTTTTTCTTTAAATCCAAGGGCCCATCCGATCACGGCTGCCAGCATCAGGAAATAAATCGCGAAGCCGGAGAAGAAAGGCATATCAAGGCTGTTGACAAAAAACACATCAAACTGACCCGCTGCTTTCATGGAGAACTGAATAACGCCCACCTGTACCAGACCGGTAATCAGGCAACCCATGATAAAAGCCAGGATGGCGCCTTTTGTACTCACTTCATAACGACGATAATAATAAATCATGACGATTGCGGGGATCGTCAGCAGGTTCAGTAAGTGTACCCCAATGGAAAGTCCCATCATAAAAAACAGGAAGACAATCCAGCGGTCACTTTTTGCACGGGCTGACGGATCATTACCGCCATGTTCATCTGCATGTTCCCATTTCAGCATGGACCAGAAAACAAGTGCCGTAAAGAAAGATGATAACGCATATACTTCCCCTTCGACTGCACTGAACCAGAAGGAGTCACTGAATGTATAAGCAAGGCCGCCGACCACACCGGCTGCCATTGTGGTAAATAACTGGGAAGGGGTTAATTCTTCACCCACATTGACAAACATTTTACGGGCAAAGTGGGTCACACTCCAGAAAAGGAAGAGAATGGTACCGGCACTGGCCATGGCACTCATAAAGTTTACCGCACTGGCTGCCGTTTGTGAATTATCCCCGAAAAGGATAATGAAAAACCGACCCAATAGTACAAACAACGGGGCACCGGGAGGGTGGGGTAACTGCATCTTATCTGCACTTGAAACAAACTCACCGCAATCCCATAAACTGCCCCTTGCCTCGCGGGTCAGGAAATAGGTGCCAAGGGCTAAAAGAAAAACAAGCCAGCCGGTAATGTTGTTGACTTTTCTGAAGTTCATAAAAACCTGATTTTGAT
>JAKQJH010000227.1 GCA_029561255.1 Bacteroidota bacterium
CCTTATTGGTCATGGCATTGATGGTAGGCTGATACCGGCTGATAATGGCATTGGAAAATTTGACCGACCAGGTATCCGACTGCGCGAAGGTTACAATGTTTAATGTAACACATAAAAAAAACGGAAAGAAATTTTTCATACAGGGTTTGTTTTAATTATTGGACATGTGAAACAGAAAATATATTTTGTTTTGTGATAAAAGTTTCATCTTATAAATTATCAATAATAATCGATTAAAATTTGTGCCGACTTGTCGGAAGATGTTTCATAAGAATGGGCAGTTCGGGCGCCGATTCCGGAGATAATGAATGTCATACTGTTTCCGGAATCCCAATCCGGTCTGTTCACAATTTCCTGCACTATGGCACTCAAATCGGAAGTTTTCTGCGCGGAACCCGACTCATCAATGACAGCCCAGGAAGGTGGAATCCATGTGACAGAAGAAGAAGTGAGTGTACGGGCGGAAATATTTCCGGACGTCAGGGCAAAAGCAGCGGAATTTCCCGAATTTTCACCCCGGATGGTTAAATTAGGAATGGCGTAATTATTTGTTGACGCCGTGAACTGCAGATAAGCCTGAGTAATTGTGGCATTCTTAGGTATAGTTACATTGATAAAGCGTAGTCCGACAACCTGGGTCCCTGCAATGGAAGAATAAAAGGCCATTTCAAGAGCGTAACTGGTTCGGGTGACTGTGCCATTCGAAAATTCTTCAGCATCGTTCATCCCGTCACTTATTCGCGCACTGAAAGTCTGCGATGAGATAGCAGGATTCACGGTTATAGTTACAGCGGTAGAAGTGGCAATCCCACCAGAATTATCAGTAGCAACGACTGTCAGGTTGTAGGTTCCCTGTGTAACGCCGCTCCATGTCACGGTGTATGGACTCGATGTGTCTTCGCCCAGTTTGGTAGTCCCCTGGTAAAATTCCACTTTTGAAATGGTCCCGTCGGTGTCGGAGGCTGTGGCGGTTATAATCACAGAGGCGGGTTCTGTATAGCTCGTTCCGTTTGAAGGGCTTGTAATGGATACGCTGGGTAGTGAGTTAACAAGGGGAAATTCCATGACAGAGGCAGCCATCAGAATTCCACAGTAACCGTGAGGGTGCTGGGTTCCGCTCCAGGGATACGCGGTGGGACAATCGGTTTTGCCCAGTGCATAATAGGCGGCAGTATTGTCCACCACTCCCGTAGCCACA
>JAKQJH010000230.1 GCA_029561255.1 Bacteroidota bacterium
TAAAAAAAATTTTTTTTGGTTAATGAAAGAATCAGCCGGGAGGTTGTAAAACCTGTACAAGGTTAGCGGACTGTTCCTTCCGGGGAAATACTCAATTTGTATTAGGGTCAGAACTGGTCAATGTTTTGCCAGGGGGTTGCACTATCCTGTACAAAGGGCCAGAGTAATCCGTCGAGTGCCGTATCAAAATTGCTGCTGGTATTCCTGGAATTACAAAGAATTACCCAGGTGAAACCGTTATTGGTGCGGATTATTTCTGTAGCGGTACCCGGTATTCCTCCGGTATGCCACCAGTTGCCGGCATCGTTCACTCCCCAACCACAAGCATACCTGGAAGAAGGAACAGAACGGGTGATCATAGTAGTGATGGTGGATGGCTGCAGGATATCGGCTTTGCCGGAAACCCCATTTACCCTTACTAAGAAGCGGGCCAGGTCAGTAGCGGAGCCTATCCAGCCACCATGGGCATCCATACGGGGAACATTGTATACATAAGGACTAAAACCGCCCTGTCCGGTGTAGACCACTTCGTTGGGTTTGCGCTCCGCCAGGGTGCTGCCACCGATGGACATATTGCTGATTCCACTGGGGGTGAGCACTTCGTCTTTAATAAACTGTTCATAGCTTTTGCCGGAGAGTTTTTCAATGATGCGTCCCAGCAGGCAGTAACCGAAGTTGGAATATTTGTATACACCACGGGTGACTGCGGCATTATAGTTATTCAGGGTCCAGCTGATCAGCTGGCTGAAATTATAGGTGGGTTGCTTGAACATGGGATCATTGCCATCATTCGGCCAGGCATTGCTGGTATGGTGTAAGAGGTGACGTACGGTAAGGTCGCTGACAGCTGCCAGTTGTGTGGAAGGGTAATCACTTCCCAGGATACTACCCGTGCCGAAAACTTTGGAGTCCAGGGTAAGTTGATTCGCTTCCAGCAGTTTCATGATTCCCACGGCGGTGATGGGTTTGGATACACTGGCAATCCGGAACAGGTGATTATTATTAATGGGGGTATTATCGGTGGCACTGATGATTCCATAGGATTTTACATAAACGAGCTTATCGTCTTTGGTGATGGCAATGGAAGTACCGGGGATATTATAGGTGGCCATAAAGGCTTTAACCGCATTATCGATGGCTGCGATGTCTTGCTGATTCATATCCGGCGGCGTATTGGCTCCCTTACTTTTTGTGCAGCTGGTTGCGGCAAACAGGACAAGGATGACCAGGGAAAAGAAAATCTTTTGCATTGGTTTCGATTTAGAGGTGAATAAAGAGGGGATTATTTTTTAAATGTATAGCCCAACGAAAGGGCAAAAACAGTACTGTGCAGGGTGCCACCACCTACGTTTATTTTGTTGATCTTAGTAAGCTCACGGTTAATCCGGAAGCCGGCTCTCAACCCGGGAAAACGGCCGGGCAATGTGTAAGTGGCCCCGGCAGCCAGACCGATCGTGCCGGTGTAATAAAGCGGTTTAATGCTATGCGTGGCGCCTTGGGCGGTCTGTTTTATACTTACCAGCCAGCGGAATTGGGGGCCCGCTTCAATGGCAAAGCGAGGGTCGATTTTGTAATGTATCAAAACGGGTATTCTTACCTGGGATGATTTAATAACCCCGGTAAACGAGGAGGGTTTTGTATCCCATTTGTTTCCCTCTGTGGAATAGAGCAGTTCGGCCTGTACTCCGGTTTTGGTATTGATGGGATAGTGGACAAATCCACCGGCATGAAATCCGGATTTCACAGACGTGTTATACTTATCGTCACTGAATGAAATAGAAGAAAGGTTGATACCGGCTTTTGCGCCATATGTAAGCTGAGTGAATGAAGTAAATCGGGTCATAAATAATACAAAGGCCAGGAGGATGACTTTTTTCATTGATGTTACTTTTAGTTGAGGTGAATAGGTGATCTCTGACAGTACATCGGGGAAGGGCCGGAAAGGTCATCAGCCTTTGGTTAGAAATAAAAAAGCCTGATCTGCAGGGGGCAGATCAGGCTTTTAAAGCTGTTTTACGTAATTAATGCCGGTTCTTTTTCCGGTACAGGATGAATAGCGTCAGTAACAAACCAGTACCAGCGAGTACCCACCACCAGGGGTTCAGTCCCGGTTGTTCAAATTGAATGGAACCGGGTTTTCCCATCAACACCAATCCGCTCCAGTAGGCCGGTGCCAGTAATTTTTCCGGGTTACCTCCCAGGTAATCCAGTTTGGCTTTGCGAAGCGCTTCATCACTGGGCAGTCCCTCTTTCAGGTGACGGATAAATGATTCCGTGATCTGGCTGCTGCTATGTTCATCTATTTTCCATAAACCGGTCAGGATACTCCGGCTGCCGGCATAATTGAATGCGTGTGCGAGTGAGACCATGCCTTCGCCATCCTGATAGCCCGGTCGCCCGGTTTCACAGGCGGTGAGCAGGGTAAGGTCGGAGCTTACATTACAGTTATAAATATCATAGAGAAAAAGTGAATTGGTATCGGCCGAAACAAGCGGTGTTTTAGCAAAGATCAGCCGGGAGCGTTCCGGGTTGATATTGTTGTATTCCGCGTGGGTGCCGATATGGATAATCTTATGGCCACCGGCATTTTTCCTGAATTCAGCCGGGGTGGAAGACCGGTTGAGATAGGTTTGTCCCCCAAGCAGGGATTTAAATTTCTTTACCAGTTTGCCGGTATTCGGCTGAGGCAATAGAGAAAGGTATTGCATATCGAGTTTCAGGGAATCGTTTACCGATTCCACATATTCTTTCTTTAATTCATCTGAGAATCCGGGGGCAAAGGCCACATAATTCTGATTGAGGGTATCTTCTGCCTGCTGTTGACCGGACATAAACAGGCTGTAATGATAAGTGATTTCATGTTTGGCCAGCAGGCTGTTGCCGGCCAGTTCACTGTACGTCCGGATGGCAGTGGGTGTGAGTAATTCAAAACTGAAATTAAAAAGGATACCATCAGGAATGATCAGCACTTTTTTTGTGGAAACAGCAGGGGCCAGTGGGGCCCAGAGTGTCTGGTACAAAGAGGAGAGGGTTGCAGCAGCTGGTTTTTCCTGGTAACCTTGTTGTAATAAGCCGGCTATCTGGCTTTCGAGGTTATTGTTGTCCAGGGAAACCAGTTTCTTTGAAACACTATCGGCCACCAGGACTACTAATCGTACGCCGGTAAAGTAATACCGGACCAGTGTGGTATTTGCAGGCAGGGCAGATTGCATTTCAGGTAGCGAGCGGAAAATGCTGGCATACCGCATGGTATAATAAACCGGGTATTGTTCTTTTACTTTTACCAGAAATGCTTCCCAGTTTTTTACAGCGGTCAGGTAGTCCTGAATGAGTTCACTGTTGGATTTATCCCGGTTCAGGGAGGTCGTAATGGCGGCCTTCAACTGTTGTTCTTCCTCCTGAATGTTCAGGGGCAGGTTGCTGAACCGGATAGCTCTTTTTTTATCAAGCCGGCTGCGGATCCGGTTATAAAGTCCGGATTCGTGCAGATTGATAAAGCGGTCGAGATGGGCAGTTTGTCCTGATTTTTCATAGAGCTCAAGCTCGATCTGTTTGGTGAAATCAATCAGTTCGGTATTGTCCGCAATCAGGATATTGATGCTTTCGGCATCATCGATCAGCACTTTTCTTTTTTCAAGGATCTGTAAAGCCTGGTTCAGGCGGGATGCCATCGCAGACAGATAAACGGTATCATGAGTTTTTTGCAAGGCATACCCGGCTTTCTCCTGTAAAAGAATGGCTTTGGGTTTGAATACGTCAATCTTAATCGAATCCAGCAGGGTCATACCCGCCGTTACTTTTTCATTCACCACTTTCAGTGCCTGTCCGCTGTAGTTCAGGGCTTCGTTATATTGAGTGGTCAGGTAACTGACTTCTGCCAGGTTAAGCAGCTGGTAAAAGGCCTGAAGGCTTTTTGCCTGACCTACTTTCACCAGGTAGGCATATACTTTTTTCGCCCGGCTGAGTGCTTTATCAGGTTGGTTGTTTTTGGCATAGAAGATAGCCGCATTTCGCAGGAAATCCATGATGATATTGTCATAATCACCCTGGTAGGAGGAATCGTAATAGGCTTCTGCTTTTTCATAATAGTAAGTGGCTTTTGCCGTCTCTTTCCGGTTGGCAAAGACCATGGCCAGGTTATAATGCGCATCTCCGGCCCAGAACAGGTAATCCCCTTCCGCTTTTTCAAGTTTTTCAAGTCCACGGGTCAGGTAGATCAGGGCAGAGTCGTATTCATGGATCGAGTTATAATGCTGTCCTATCAGGATTTCGGAAATAAAAATACCCGGGTTACCGGTATTCAGTCTTTTCAGTTTTTCCTGGTACGAATAACGGAGCAGGTCACCCGCTTTTCCATAATCACCCACTTCTTTATACATGCCGGCCAGGTTATCAATGGCTGCAAAGAGCCCAGATACTGCATCTTTCTTTTTAGGATGCGGGTCTTTGGTGGCGATAAACTGCTGAAAATAGCTGATGGTTAATTCCGTGTTACGTATGCCTTCCGAAGTCTTTCCTTCTGCACTTTGCAGGGCCGCCAGGTTGTTATAGATCATGGCAGGACGGTATAGCCGGTTCAGGTCATTCTCCGGCATTTTTTTGACATTTTCCAATGCGCTGGTATAACACAAGGCAGCACTGTCGTATTTGGAAGCATACCAGTAAATCCCCCCCATGGCATTGAAGGAAGCATAGAGATCTTCCGGAGTGGCACCTTTTATTGTTTGACGAATAAGGAGCGAGCGGCGGTGATGGCTTTGTGAAAGATTGTAATTCGCCAACCGCTGGGCATACACCCCAAGATTATATTCACACTGGGCTATTTCCAGTTCTTTCCGTTCCGTCAGTTCCTGGGCATAGTCCAGTGATAACTCACAGGAACGGTATCCTTCACTGTTCTGACCATTATTGGCAAAAAATTCGGCGGCTTCCCGGCAGGCTTTTACCAGTGTTTTGGGTGAAGCCTTCCGGGCTTCCAGGGTGTCAATAAACCGGAATACGGCAGCGGTTGCTTTTTCTGCTCCATATTGTTCATAGGCAATAGTGCCGGCGGCTGTTACATAAGTAGCAATGGTATCCAGCCGGCCACTGGCATAAAAGCCGGCTAGCTCAGCTTGCAGGAGACTGTCGGCTGTTTTATATTGTTTGTTTTCCAGCGCTTTCTCCAGCGCAGAGCCTCCGTTTGCTGTTATTTGGGCGATGGTAGGCAAAAGGAGGGCCAGGCCAACTATAGTGGCCAGTAGGATGAGGTGTTTCCTGCGCATGGTTTATTGGTTAAGTTCCAGTAATAACTTTTTGCTTTCCGGATGTTGTGATCTCCGGATAAAAGCGGCCGCTTCTTCCGTCTTTCCTTCTTTCAGGAGCAGGAGTCCGGTATACCAGCAGGCTTCTTTTGAATACGGTTTCTGCGGGTCATCCGCCAGGGGCTTAAGATAATTCAGTGCTTTATCCCGTTGTTGCAATGCCAGTTCAGCCACACCCAGGAAATAAAAAAGTGAATCATTGCCTGGCATTGACTGTGATAATCCCAGCCATATTTCAGATGCTTCGCGGTAATCACCGGCTTTATAAGCCACCATCCCTTTGTCAAACTGGTAATTATTGGCCACACTCATCGTGGTGGGTAATCCGGGGTCGGGCTGGTAATAAGCCGCATACATTTTGTCATATTTGCTTTCACTGCCCGTATACCACCAATAGCCCAGGCCCAATAAGGCCACACAGGAGGCAGCGACCAACCAGACCCTGGCCATGGAGATCACGGGTTTAGTTTTTTTTATAAGGCTCTCGCCAGTCAGTGCATGATGAAATCCTTCCAGTTTCTTTTCAAGCGCGGTTTCCCTGATGCCCAGCATCAGTAAGTTTACTTCATTTACTTTTTCTTTCCATATGGGTTCCTCCAGCAACCTTTTTTCAAAGGCGGCGGATTCTTCCCCGGTCAGGGTCTTGCCCAGGTAACGTTCGATCAGGTCGAACTCTTCGGGTGATATGTCGTATTGTTGTTTCAAGGGATACCGTTTTCCTTTTTATTAATAACCATATTCCTCAATCGCTGGAGGCAGCGGTATTTATTGTTCTTGGCGCTGGCTTCTGTCCAGGAAAAATGAGCGGCAATTTCTCGCATCGATTCTTTTTTAAAATAGAAGCGGTCCAGCAACTCCCGGCAGGGATCTCCCAGCGACTCATATTTCTCTTTTACTGTCTCCAGGTAGCCCAACTCCTCTTCCCCGAGTGAAGGGCTGTCAGCCATTTGATGGCTGATCTCGTCCGGTAAGCTTGTTGTTTTTTTGTTTTTCACTGATCTCAGTTGATCGAGCCATTTATTCCGGGCAATCTGAAAAATATATCCGGCTATTGCCGTTTCATTTTGCGGCCTGAATTGATCCAGCTGTACATTTCTCCAGACGGCCAGGAAAGCTTCCTGGTAAATATCGCGGGCGTCATCCGACGTACCACTGTTGCCGAGAATGTATTGCTCCACTTTCGGGTAATTACTTACATAGATGTATTGTAATACCTTATCGTCGGATACTTTTAAGCCAGTAAATTGCTGTTCAATGTCCATTACGCCGGAGGATGGTAAATCAGGTTTATAATTAACCCTAAAATACAATCAAATCCAGTATAAAGTGCAGCCGGAGGCATTCTTCATACTAACATCGGGGAAAAAATAGAAAGTCATCAGCCCGGCTGGCTTTTTTTAGTGGATGTGCTTTCTGAAACTGAACAAAGCGAATGACCGGCTCAGTCATCCACGCTATTTTCCCTTATCTTCGCAGCGAAAAATTCCCCCCATGTTACCTAAGTACAAACGCATACTCCTCAAACTTTCCGGTGAAGCTTTAATGGGCGACAAAAGTTTCGGTTTTGATACCGATGTCATTGCCCAGTACGCCCATGATATCAAGTCGGTAACCGACCTGGGCGTGCAGGTAGCTATCGTGATCGGGGGAGGAAATATCTACCGGGGTATGAATGAGGCAGATACCGGTATCGAAAGGGCGCATGGTGATTATATGGGTATGCTGGCCACCGTAATCAACGGTATGGCCCTGCAGGCAGGTCTGGAGAGAATCGGGGTCTATACCCGCCTCCAGAGCGCAATTAAAATGGAACAGATTGCTGAACCTTATATCCGTCGCCGGGCCATCCGTCACGTGGAAAAGGGCCGTGTGGTGATTTTTGGAGCCGGAACCGGTAACCCCTATTTTACCACAGATACCGCCGGGTCACTGCGGGCTATTGAAATCAATGCCGATGTGATCCTGAAAGGTACCCGGGTGGATGGTATCTATACCGCCGATCCGGAAAAAGATCCGACTGCTACAAAATACAACGTCATCACCTTCCAGGAGTGCCTTTCACAGAACCTCAAAGTGATGGATATGACCGCTTTCACTCTTTGTATGGAGAATACCCTGCCCATTATTGTATTCAACATGAACAAGCCTGATAACCTCCGCCGGGTGGTAACCGGGGAGAAAGTAGGGACCCTGGTTCGCGGATAAATAAGGGTTTTTCCTCAGTGTTTTTACGCGTATTTTATTCGCAGGGAATACTATCTTGTGCGGGCTTTGAAAGCACACCTGTGAAAAACTATTAAACGCTATTTGCCGGATTTTTAATAGTTTACGAACCTGACTTAACTACTTA
>JAKQJH010000254.1 GCA_029561255.1 Bacteroidota bacterium
GACGGAAAATCTCCTATGTGGTGCAGATCAAAGAACCGGATCATGCAAAGAAGGCCGTGGATTACTACCGCGTGAACCCTCACCGCCTGCAACTGGGTAACGTAGGCATGGAAATAAAAAAGAAAGACGGCACAGCCGCCAATGCTTCAGATATAAAAGACATCGATCAGCAACTCGATCTGTGGACAGGTATCATTCACAGCAAATTCACCGTGGAGGGCGAGCCGGTGGAAGTATTCACAGCATGTGATGATCAGCAGGAAGCGGTGGCTTTCCGGATCATTTCTCCCTTACTGAATGAACAACGCATCAGTGTGCGCCTCCGTTTTCCTTATCCCAACGGACAGTTCAAAGATGTGGGGAATAACTGGGGTACTGATGAACTTCATAAGTCGACTCCCCTGGCATTACGCGATTACGGGTTGTTGATCAGCCGCAAACTGGATTCCACAACTTACCGGGTCAATACGTTCTGGACCGGCAGCACCCAATGGAAACAGGTCGGACCGCATTATTTTATACTGACCCCGGCAGTGGTTAAGAATAACAGTTGGGAGCTCACGGTGAATTTTTGTCAAATGACGAAAAAGGAAGTGGGCAATTTTACCCTGATCAGTAAGAGTAGTACGGCCTTCTGGAAACGCTTCTGGAATTCTGGTGGCGCGGTTGATTTTTCCGGCAGCACCGATCCCCGGGCACATGAACTCGAAAGAAGAGTGATTCTCTCACAATATCTGACCCGTATCCAATGTGCCTCCGCTTATCCTCCACAGGAGACAGGTCTCACCTACAACAGCTGGTATGGTAAACCCCACCTCGAAATGCATTGGTGGCATGCAGCGCATTATGCACAGTGGGGAAGACCACAGTTGCTGGAGCAGAGTCTGGACTGGTATTTCAAAGTGGCCGATAAAGCAAGGGCCATTGCCAAAAGACAAGGTTTCGACGGCTTACGCTGGCAGAAGATGACGGACCACAGTGGTGAAGAAACACCTTCTTCAGTCGGTGCTTTTCTGATCTGGCAACAGCCACACTTCATCTATATGGCCGAACAGCTTTATCGCCAGAAAAAAGACCCGGCTGTGCTGAAGAAATACAGCAAACTCTTATTTGAAACAGCTGAGTTTATGGCTTCCTTCCCCACGAAGGATCCGGTGACACAGAAATATAATCTGGGTAAAGGACTGATCCCGGCACAGGAATGTTTTGATGCTGTAAGCACCTTTAATCCCACTTACGAGTTGTCCTACTGGAGCTGGGCCCTGGAAATGGCGCAGCAATGGCGTATAAGGACCGGATTGTCCCGCAATGCTAACTGGGACAATATCATCAACAATCTCGCCCCGCTTCCGCAACTGAATGGCGTTTATCTGGCTGCAGGGAATACGCCCGACTGTTATACCAAAGGCTCCAAATACCTCACCGATCATCCTGCTGTACTGGGTGCGTATAGTACCATACCGGCAGCGAACGGTCTCGATACTGCGGTGATGAATCGGACCTATGATATTGTATTAAAAATGTGGGACTGGAATGAAACCTGGGGCTGGGATTATCCGCTGATCGCCATGACGGCTGCGAGACTGCATCGTCCGGAAGATGCGGTGAATGCCCTGCTGATGCCCGTGCGCACGAATACTTATTTAATTAACGGACACAATTACCAGGATGAACGGCTCACTATTTATCTCCCGGGGAATGGTGGTTTATTAAATGCAGTTGCCTTGATGTGTACCGGTGCCGATGCGGATAAAGTAAAAAATATCGGTTTTCCCAAGGATGGTACCTGGAAAGTACGATGGGAAGGATTGAAGAAAATGTTTTAAAAGTGATTAAGGCTATATGAAACGAATCATTATTATTTTCTTTTTACTCCTGCTTCCGGCAGTGCTGCTCAGGGCGCAGGTGCGTATACTGGAAGAAGGGAATGCGGTTACTTTGTCCAACCCCATAGTCAGTATCTCCTTTGATAAAAATAACGCGGATCTGAATAAAATTATTTACAAAGGTAAAAGTCTGTTGAACGGGAAAGACCAACGGGGCTACCTGCTTGGTCCCGGATTTTCCATGTACCCGTCGGTGTTTAAAGTGATCCGTTCTTCGGATGAACTGGTGGAACTCTCCTTTTTCCACGAAGCCTCCAATCATTTTCAATACGATCTACGGTATATTCTCCGCGCCAATGATCCGGGCATCTATTGTTACCTCGTGCAAACGCACCGGGCCGCCGATTCGGTTGGTAATTTCGGCCAGACCCGCTGGGGCATCCGCAGTGACGAAGCCCTGTTTGATTATCACCTGGTGCGGGACAGTATACAAGGTCCCATGCCAAAGATGGCGGAACTGAAAGAAGAGATACAGGACTGGACCTTTAAAATGGCTGATGGCCGTATCTATACCAAATACAATTATGCGGATTATATAGAAGGCCGGCATGTGCATGGGATGGCCGGACAACAATCAGGACTCGGACTATTTACCATCCAGGCCAGTCATGAATACCTCAATGGCGGTCCCACCAAGCAATACCAGAATGTCCACAGCAATCCCTATCTCATCAACATGTTCAACTGTGGCCATTTTCTCAGTGATAAACGGAAGGGGGATAACCTGATCACAGATGACTGGACGAAACTGAACGGCCCCTTCTTTTTATATTTTAATGAAGGAAAATCTACAGCTGCCATCTGGGACGATGCTAAGAAAAGAGCTTCGGATGAAATCAGTCAATGGCCTTATGAATGGATGCAGCATGAGGCCTATCCATTGGAACGGGGGAGTGTGAGTGGGATTGTTTTGTCGGAGGGTAAGCCCGTAGCCAATGCAATGGTCATCCTTGCCGCACCGGATCGTGACTGGCAGGCACAAAGCCGCGGGTACCAGTATTATACCCGCAGCGGGGCGGATGGACGATTTGTAGTGGAGAAAGTCAGGCCCGGTTCTTATACACTTTACATGTACGGGAATAACACAACGACTGATTACAGAAAAGATAAGATAACAGTCGGTGAAGGGATGACCACCATGCTGGGTAAGATCAACTGGCCGGTGTCGACCGGGAAGCATGTACTCTGGCAGATCGGGGTGGCCGACCGGAAGACAAGCGGTTTTCGTTTAGCGGATCGTCCGAGAGACTATAGTCTTTTTAAACTGCCCCCGGAGAACCTGAAATTTTTTCCCGGCATTCAGCTTGACAGCGACTGGTATTATGCACAGACCAAAAGAGGCAGTTGGGATATTCATTTCACCTTGGAAAGAGCCTACAAGGATACAGCTACACTTACGGTGGGTATCGCTGGCAGTGCAAAGAATCCAGCCTGGGAAGTCTGGCTCAATGAGCGTAAGCTCGGGGTCTGGCAGTTTGGCAATGATGCCAGTGTATATCGCAGCGCAGTGGCTGGGGGTTATTATGTAAAACAAGAGATACGTTTTCCGGCCGGTGAATTCCGGGAAGGAGAAAATATTATTTCATTCCGGTTACCGGATGTCAAAGACGGTGGCGGGATCATGTATGATGTGATTAAACTGGAAGTAAAACAATGAAGCGTGCAGCACGATATGGAACAGGAATGATCATCATGGTGGGATTGCTTTCTCTTCAGCAACAGCAATCCGTAACAAAAGAAGTATTGCTTTTCAGTGATGATTTCGCTGGTAAAGAATCAGCTGGTAATTATATCATTGAGAAAAACAGCAAGGATACCAATGCAGTACAATTCATGGGGGAACAACTGCAACTCGATTCAGAAGGCGGGCTGACCGTATGGTACCGGGAGAAACTGAAAGGCGATATCCGTATTTCCTTTGACCGGATGGTTGTAATGGAAGCTGGTCCGCATGACCGGCTCAGTGACCTGAATCAGTTCTGGATGGCCAATGATCCGGGTGAAAAAATGTTTAAACGTACCGGTGGTTTCCGTGAATACGATAGTCTGCTGATGTACTATGTGGGCATGGGCGGCAATTATAATAAAACCACGAGGATGCGGCGCTATGATGGGAAAGGGAACCTGGAAATAGTGGGCGAGTACACCGACAGTGCACATTTGCTGAAACCCAATCACTGGTACCATATTGACATCATCACCCGCAAGGGGATCAATAGTTTTATCGTGGATGGGATAAAGTATTTTGAATACGAAGACAAAAATCAGATCGGTTCCGGCTGGTTTGCTTTCCGCAGTACCAGGAGCCGGCAACGGATTGATAACCTGAAAATTTATGCACTTGAGTAAATCATTAATTTCCGGCTTACTGCTGCTCTGCTTTCTGCAGCTGAACCGTGTTGCGGTGGCACAGCCCGGTGACAGTCTCCGGTTATGGCATAATAAAGAACGAAAAGTCCATTACCTGCCGGATGGTAAAGATTTTGTCTGTGTGAATCCGCACCTGCGTTTCAACCGGGCGCTCTATGGCACCAATACGGCATTCAGGGTGGAAGCGGGTGATTTGCCTGAATTTGCATTGTATATGCCGGGTATGGGGGGCAATCTGCGTTTTGCCCTGATCAATAAGGAAAAACATAAATGGCTGATCGAATCAAAAGAGATCAATACCCGTTATTGTCCCGGTTCAATGATCTATGAAATAAAAGATCCATTGCTGGGTGAAGGGACATTAACAATTACGATACTGGCTTTGTCCGCTGCAGAAGGATTGGTGATTCGTATCAATGGTAGTCAATTGCCGGCTGACCTCCAATTGGCCTGGGTATTCGGTGGTGCATCCGGAAAAAAATTCTCACGGGATGGTGATATCGGTGCTGATCCTGAATCCTCTTTTTACCTGAAAGCGGAGAATTGTAAGGATAACAGTTACCGCATCAATGGAAATTCTTTTCTGCTTTCCTACGGCACGGGAAAAGTACTGACCGAAGAAGAGCGCTATGAGATACAAACCAAACCGGAGAGTCAGTTGAAAGGAGAGATACCTGCTAATGCAAAACAACTGACCGGTTATTTTCCGGTATCGTCCACCGTCAGACTGATGAGTGCGGCCAACCTGAATAATATATTTTCAAGTGCAGATACTTCGAAAGCAACGCCCTGTATTACCGGGACTTTCTTGCCAGGTAAAGGCGATGATTTTTTTATGATTCATAATTCGGCTACATCAGTATACCGCGTAGCAGCCGATGAATTTGCCGAAGCAGAGAAAGCCCGTCAGGAACTGGCTGGCAGGATAGAAGTACGTACCCCCGATTCTTTTCTCAATACATTGGGCGGTGCCTTATCCTTAGCCGCCGATGCCATCTGGGAAGATCCTTCTTTCATGCATGGAGCTGTGGCCTGGCGGATGCGTTTACCCGGATGGAGAGGCGCGTATACTGCCGATGTACTCGGCTGGCACGACAGGGCCAGAAGAAATTTTGAATCCTACGCTTTATCGCAGATCACTACACCCGCTACCACCGGGGTGGTGATGGATACCGCATTGAACCTGGCCCGTCATCTCGAGAAAGTGGGTACCCAGTTATTCAGTGAGGGCTATATCAGCCGTAATCCCAATGGCGATATCCGGGCGCACCACTATGATATGAACCTGGTTTTTATTGATCAGTTACTAAATCATTTCAAATACACAGGCGACACTGCTTTTGTAAAGAAAATGTGGCCCCTGCTGGTAAGACACCTGGCCTGGGAGACCAATAACTTTGATATGGATGGCGACGGGCTCTATGATGCTTATGCCGCCATCTGGGCCAGTGATGCCATGCAGTACAGCGGGGGAGGCGTGACGCATAGCAGTGCGTATAATTTCAAGGCATTCAAAGAAGCAGCTGCCCTCGCTAAACTGATTGGGGTGGATGGTACGGCTTATGAGGAAGAGGCGGATAAAATTCTCAAAGCGATGAACCAGCAGTTGTGGATGAAGGACAAGGGCTGGTATGCGGAATACAAAGACCTTTTAGGAAATAAATTACTGCATCCGGCTGCCGGACTCTGGACTATATATCATGCCCTCGACAGTAAAGTACCGGATCCTTTTCAGGCTTATCAGTCGCTACGGTATATCGATAATCATATTCCCCGTATACCCGTCATCGCCAAAGGCTGGAATGAGAAAGGTTTGTATCTCTACAGTGAAACCAACTGGCAGCCCTATACCTGGAGTCTGAATAATGTGGTGACCAGTGAGAATCTGCATACCGCCCTCGCTTATTGGCAGGGTAACCGCAAGGAAGAAGCTTTCAAACTCTGGCGCAGTGCCATGCTGGAAACCATGTACCTGAGTGCCGGTCCGGGTAATTTTCAACAGCTGAGTTTTTATGACGCCATCCGTGGTGAACTCTATCGTGATTTTGCCGATGGTATTGGAATGGTCTCCCGCAGTTTGGTAGAAGGATTGTTTGGAATTAACCCCAACGGCTTGCACAATGAACTGGTGATTACACCGGGTTTTCCGCAAAACTGGAATGAAGCAGGACTGACCACCCCGGACATCCGTTTTGATTTCAAACGCGATGGAGATCAGGACCTATACCAGATACGTCAGTTCCATACAGCCCGTACCGTGAAACTGATTCTGCCGGCATTTAAAGATCGCTTACTGAACGTGATGGTCAATGGGAAGATGATCAAATGGAAACAGGTGCCGGATGCCGTGGGACAACCATTAGTGGAATTGGACTTACCGGCAGATGATAGTTTATCGGTTTCACTGACATGGACAGGGCAGCAGCCGGATCGGTTCATTATAAAGAACCAGTATGCAGCCGGAGAACCATTTTCCGTACAGTCCAAGCAATTGAGTAAATATAAACTGTTTGATCCCCAGCGGATTTTGGTAAGAGCTTTTACCGATAAACAAGCGGCGGGGGGAAGGTTATCCTATAAGCCCGGGCATCACACACTTTTTGTAAGAACCACCCAGGGTGCATTCACCTGGTGGCAGCCGGTGGATATTTATATTACACCGGTTGTGCCTGTCGTTGAAACCCGGCCGGTTGATATGAATGCCATAAAGGATAAAGTTGAACTCGGATCTGTTTTCAATGATAAAGTGACCCATATATTCAAACCGCAGTACAAATCACCCAGACCTGTTTCGCCCACACTTCAGTTGCCCATACAGGGAATAGGGAACTGGGCCTACCATAGTGTGCAGTTTAATGTAATAGACAGCGGATTCCGCGCGAGGGCAGGAGCAAAAAATGAATGGACGAGTTCAACAGGTATGTCCTTCAATACACCTTCCGATACGTCAAAGAACAATATTGTTTTCACGTCTATGTGGGATGTGTATCCGGATTCAGTCATGATCCCCTTAACAGGAAAAGCTTCTGAAGTGGCTTTCCTGATGGCCGGCAGCACTAATCCGATGCAGAGTCGGTTGGTCAATGGGTTGATCCGGGTAAACTATACCGATGGAAGTTCCGATGTACTCGAACTCCGCAATCCGGAGAACTGGTGGCCGATTGAACAGGATTATTATGTGGATGGATTTGTGTTTACCACCGATGCGCCCAAACCGATACGGGTTTCGTTGAAGTCGGGTACTGAGCTACCTCCCAATTATAAATACACCGGGATCAAAGGCTTTTCTAATTTTGGGATTGAAGGAGGTGCGGCCACCGTACTGGGCATGACATTGAATAAAAACAAAACCCTCCGCAGCCTGGTGCTCAAAGCCGTGGCCAATGATGTGGTGATCGGGTTGATGGGGTTGACTTTAATCAGATAATGAGTATGAAAAAAATAGTGTTCGCAATTCTGAGTTTTTTTTCGATGGTATCGCTTTCTGCCCAATCAGACAGTGTCTGGCTCTTTTCCTATTTTAAAAACAACGGCCAGGACGGATTGCATTTCGCCTCCAGTACCGATGGATTGAAATGGAAAGCACTCAAAAATGACAGTTCTTTTCTTACACCAACGGTTTCGAAAGATAAA
>JAKQJH010000256.1 GCA_029561255.1 Bacteroidota bacterium
AAACTTTCAAACACTAAACCTGAAAATGGCACACGTTAAAGAATTTTCCGTAGAAGAAAAACTGACCGCCCTGATTACACTCCAGAAGATCGAGAGTAAAATGGATGAGATCAAGATCCTGAAAGGGGAGTTGCCGATGGAGGTAGCTGACCTGGAAGATGAGATCACCGGTCTGCACGCCCGTCAAACCCGTATCGAGGAAGAAATCAATGGGGTGTCTGAGTTTATTGAGCAGCGTCGTGAAGCCATCAAGGAATCCGAGGCCCTGGTGTCAAAATACGAAAAGCAGAGTGAGAATGTAAAGAACAACCGGGAGTTTGAAGCGATCAACAAAGAAATCGAAATGCAGCAGCTGGAAGTGAAGCTGGCTGAAAAACATATCAAGGACGCCAACGAAGAGATTTCTGAAAAAGCGGTCCTGCTGGAAAAAGCCAAAAAGAATATCGCCGCCAAAGAAGGCGTACTGGCTACCAAGAAAGGCGAACTGGAAAAGATCATCGCAGCCAACGAGAAAGAAGAAAAACATTTTGGTAAAATGGCGGCTGAAGCCAAAGTGCATGTGGAACCCCGCCTGCTCGCCAGCTACGAGAAAATCCGTCACAGCTACCGCAACGGTCTCGCCGTGGTTCCCGTAGAAAGAGATGCCTGTGGTGGTTGCTTCAACGCGATTCCCCCGCAAAAGCAAAGCGAAATCCGCCAGCACAAAAAGATCATGATCTGCGAAAACTGCGGTCGTATCCTGGTGGATGAGGAGCTGAGCAACAATGTTGAGATCAAGTAGTTTTCTTAGAAAATATTGTTAGTAAGAGAAGGTTCTGTTTTTACAGAACCTTTTTTTGGCCCCCTAAATCCCCCAAAGGGGGACTTTAGACTCCGATAGTTCGCAAACTCTTTCTTTCACGGAATTGCGTATTTGTCTCCCGCTAAGCCAAAAAGAATTTTCCTAAATAAAGAGAGTCTTATAGTCTTTGCGGGAAATCTTACGCCAGTCTAAAAGAAATGAATCTTATAAAGTAGTTGAGTCTTCGAAGTCCCCCTTCGGGGGATTTAGGGGGCCATCCGTGGGTATCTGTGTGATCCGTGGCCTGCCTTTCTGTATTTCTTTGGTGTGTTTTTGTGTCTTTTCGTGGCCAACCTTTATTGCCGCAGGCAATACTAGTCGGTAGTTCATAGTCGGTAGTCGATAGTCAACAGCCCCTCCTGAGTGAGATAAATCAGATCCGTGGATATCTGTGTTATCCGTGGCCCTGTATTTTTCGTGCATTTTTGTGTCTTTTCGTGGCCCCGATATTTGCCGCAGGCAAATCCTTTTTCACGGTGGCCCAACTTGTGTCGAAAAAACTTAATTTGCTGCGGCAATGTTGCAACGACTCTCCATATCGAATTACGCCATCATCGACGAACTGGAAATCGATTTTTCCGGCAAACTCAACGTGATCACCGGAGAAACCGGTGCCGGTAAATCCATTATCATGGGCGCCCTCGGACTGATCCTTGGCGAACGCGCCGATACCGCCGCTTTAGTGAAGAAAGAAAAGAAATGTGTGGTGGAAGGTTTCTTCCAGGCCGGACAGAAAAAAGCCGTGGCCGCTTTTCTCAAAGCCAATGAACTGGACAATGAAGACCAGCTGGTCCTTCGTCGCGAAATCAGTACCAGCGGTAAATCCCGCGCATTTATCAACGATACCCCGGTTAATCTTTCCCAGCTTCAGCAATTAAGCACCTTACTCGTAGACCTGCATCAGCAGTTCGATACCCTGACCTTGGGCGAATCCGGTTTTCAACGGGAAGTAATAGATGCACTCGCCAGCCAAACTGAACTACTGGACGAATATCAGCAGGCTTTCCGGAAATGGCAGGTGGTGAAAAAAGAAGCCGAAGAACTGAAAGGGCAAAAACAGCAATTCGATAAAGAAGCCGATTATAACCGCTTCCAGTTTACCGAACTGGAAGAAGCCGGGTTTAAAGAAAATGAACTGGAGGATATGGATGCCGAACTGAAACTCCTGAACAATGCGGAAGGCATCAAAGCGGCTTTGAGTAAAACATTCTTTGAGTTGAGTGAAAGTGAAAGTCCAATGGTGCAGCAACTGAAGATCATCATCAACCAGCTGAACCCTTATACCAGCTATCACCCTGATCTTCCTTCCCTGCTTCAACGTTTGCAATCTGCCCAGATCGAATTACAGGATATTGCCGGGGAAGTGGACCGCATCAGTGATCATGTGAATTATGATCCGGAAAAGGTAGAACGCCTGAATGAAAGGCTTTCGCTTGGATATAAACTCCAGAAGAAACATGGAGTGAATACTACAGCCGAACTTTTGTCCATACAAGCCGAACTGCAGGATAAACTGCAGGCGGTATTGAATATTGATCAGGCAATAGAGCAGAAGGAAAAAGAAAAGCAGCAGTTGTATGATAAAGCAGCCTTGCTGGCACAAAAGATATCGGCCAACCGGAAAAAACAGGTGAAGCCTTTTGAAGATAAGGTCAATAAACTCTTGCAACAGGTAGGCATGCCCAATGCCCGGATAAAAACAATGATCAATCCGGTTGAACTGACAGAGTCCGGGGCCGATGTGGTGGAGTTTTTATTTGATGCGAATGTGCCGGCTGGAGATCAGGCTAAAGGTCAATTCCTGCCACTGCGAAAAGTAGCAAGTGGTGGTGAACTCAGTCGCCTGATGCTTTGCATTAAATCACTGGTGGCGCAATCGGTGGATCTGCCCACGATGATCTTTGATGAAATTGATACGGGTATTTCCGGTGAAGCAGCCAGGCAAGTAGGAATTATAATGAAAGAGCTCGCTGCCAAACGCCAGGTCATCTGTATCACGCATCAGCCGCAGATTGCCGGTAAAGCGGATGCGCATTACTTCGTTTATAAAGAGATTGTCAAAGACCTCGTAAAAACCAATATCAGGCAGCTGACCAGGGAAGAGCGGATCACCAGTATTGCCAAAATGCTCAGTGGTGAAAAACCGACGGCGGCCGCTATGGAGAATGCGCGTGAAATGCTGATGAACTAAGCACATTCCTTTCTCATTTATCCCTGTTGTTTTTTCACGGAATAACCCCGGCCTGTTTTCTTCTTCTACGCCGTATCATCCCTTTTTTTAAAAAACTATTCATAGGTCAACTCCGGGTCAGGCTTCTGGTGCATGATTCTTGTATACATTTAGGTGTCCCTTCCGAACTAGAAAATCCGTATGTATGAAAGCACATCAGCCCTTCCTTCTTGGCCTGTTAATATTTATTCAGTTAACCAGTACTGCACAGACAACCTGGTATCAGTCGCAGGATGGACAACTCCAGCCGAATGGCACTTACGCCGCCGGTATTTTATCGTTGACCCGGCAATCAGTTGTAGCGGCCTATATGTGGCGGCTGGACAATGAAAACTATACCTGGAAAATTTCCAAGTCGCATACGAATGGGACCGAGCAACGTACTTTTTTTATTACGGCACCCTATGGGATTGTGGAAATGAAAACCGGTTACCGGAACAGCCTCTATCTGCTTGTGCGCAGTTTTCCTTTTGCCCAGGATCCACAGTACACTATTTATAAACTGGATAGCAATCTCGTGGTAAAGGCACAACGCATGATTAGTTTTGCAGGCAGCTATACCATTTTAAACCTGAACGTTTTTGAATTGGATGAAGCCGGTAACCTTTACTTCGCCGGAGATGGACAGTATCCTGATGGGCCCGGGTTCAGTCCGGCTTCTTTTATAATGAAAACAGATAAGAACATGGTGACCCGCTGGACCCGGATGGATTCGGTACAGACGTCCTATTCCCGTTTGCATATTGAACGGAATGGAACAATAAGACTGATCGAAGATTTTTATACTTTCTTCCCGGATATAAAAGTACAAAAGATCAGTGCGGCCGGCCAATTACTACAAACAAGGGTGTACCAGACAGATCCAGGTCGTCAGAGTCTGACCACTTTACTTGACCGGGATGACAACCTGCTGATCGCTGGTACATTGGACAGAACAGCCGGTCAGTCTTTATACCTGCATAAAATAGCCAGGCATAGCGGGCAGGTCGTGTACCGGAAGACATTTTTCAACGAGGTGGCCGCAAACCTGGATGATGTGAAACTGGATGAAGAAGGTCAATTGTATGCCTTGATGACGCAATATTTTAATAGCAGCAGTCAATGCCGGCTGGCCCGGATACAACCCCGCAGCGGATCTCTTTCCTGGAGCCGGACTTTTCCGTTTTCGCAGGACAGTTGTATGCTCCGGAACATTGTACTATCGGATGATGACCGCTTATATGTTATAGGGGACCGGAGAAGTGGTGCGTATTATACAAAAGGATTTGCTGTACAGGTGAAAAGAAACGGGCAAAGAGGAGATACCTATATCGCGCCGGACAGTGTCACATTTGCCATTTCGCATACATTGTTTCAGGGCATCATCGATCAGCAGAACCGGCTGATTGTGGTAGGTAATACCAATGATCTTGATACGGTAACCGGAAGCAGCACTTATTTCCGTTCATTCGCCATGGGCATGGGGCGTCGTCACCGGGATAATGATTGCGAAGATGATCATCATTCCAATAGCCTGTCTGAATCATTGATGGCTAAAGGGGCAATAGCTGAAACAGCCCCTTTAAATATTTCGATCTATCCCAATCCGGCCACTGACCGTATCACGGTACAAAATCCGGATCCGGAAAAATATAACCAGGCCTTGATTTATGATATCCGCGGAAATCAATTATCCCTACAATATTTCAATAGCCATTCAGCTTCCTTCGATCTTTCACGAATGAGTGCCGGTTTCTATCTGGTAGTCCTTCGTTCCTCCAAAGGAGCCGCTGATCAGACAAGGACGTTTACTATTAGTCGGTAGTTCGTAGTCGGAAGCCGGTAGTCAACAGCCCCCTAAACTAGTTAGTAGTTCGTAGTCGGTAGTCGGTAGTCAACAGCCCCTCCTGAGTAAGTTACACCTGATCCGTGGAGATCTGTGTGATCCGTGGCCTGCCTTTCTGTATTCCTTCGTGCCTTTTTGTGTCACTTCGTGGCCAACCCTTTTGCCGCAGGCAAAAAAAACCCTGTCCCGGCCCCCAAAGGGAGTCAAAACAGGGCGTGACCCGGCCATTTGTCCAGAAATAGCCGGATACAGTTTTTCTATATTACAACCGTCTCAGCAGCAATACTCTTTTAAGCGCAAAGCTCTACTTTGAAAGCCAGGCTGAAATAACTGAAAAAGTCGCCTTTATCACTGGTACTATGACCATTCCAGGCATGACCAAAAGTAAACGGATGGCGGTTACCGGTGGCAGCTTCGCCGATTCCGATAATCCCGTCATTGGTTTGCAGACGGAAACCGTAAGTCGCATCTTTTTTCAGTTCAATAGGGTCGAGTTCAAAACGAATCCAATGGGTATCATCGTTTTGGTCCACCTGGCGAATACTATTGCCGATGGCATTACCCCAGCTGCGGGAACTGCTGTCAAACTCATGCAGGGTCAGCGCTACTTCACCGGGTTGGGTGACGGCAGAGGCAAATACCTGAATATTATTGACTAATCCCTCAGAAGGGCATATAAATGTCTGTCCGGCCAGATGGTCGTGGGTATGCGGCCTGAGATGACCGATCCAGAGAGTAGTGTTGTTCTGTGCCTGGCTGATAACCGGGCGGGAGTGGCTGCTGTGTTGTTTAGTTTCCATAATAGTTGTGATTTTAAGTGAAAGGATTTGGGGGTACGGTTGCAGCGGTATATGGTATATATAAAGAGCTTCCGGATATCTAACTCAGGTATTGTCTCCAATATTGTGTACCTGATCAGAATCAGTACAAAATTAACAATCAGTTCTACTTAGATGGTAAGTGATTTTACCAGATATTTTACGTAAATTGTTAGGCTCCGGGTGGGTAAAATGTGAATGTGGATAACCCCCAAAACCGGGTGAAAAACTGGTGCACAAAGAAAAATTTTGCTCAAAAGGGAATAGGGGTTTATTTCGCCATACTGACTGACGGTACATTCCCCTTTACTACGAGAACAATATTTCTTAAATCAGGATTGGAGCCTGCCCGAGGTCGCCGGCCAGCTTCGCTAATTGGCGGACTGACAGGTTGAATTAAACTGACCGTTAACGCTTTAGCACTTTAACGCAAAATGGAACTGACGAATATCAACAAAGACCGTAAGAATAAACGGAAGTCAACCCTCGACCTCGGTACCATGGTATATGGAAAAGTACCCCCACAGGCAAAAGACCTGGAGGAAGCGGTACTTGGCGCCATTATGCTCGAGAAAGGAGCCTTTGATACTATTGTGGAAATCCTGAAACCGGAGTGTTTTTATGTAGATGCACACCAGCGTATTTTCAGTTCCATGCAGGGACTGGCCAATAAAAGCCAGCCGATCGATATCCTGACCGTAGCGGAGGAATTGCGGTTCCGGGAAGAACTGGAAATGGTGGGCGGCGCCTACTATGTAACCAAGCTAACCAATGCGGTGGTGTCTGCCGCAAATATTGAAGCGCACTCAAGGATTATCCTGCAAAAATTTATCCAGCGCGAACTGATCCGTATCAGCGGGGAGATAATCGGGGATGCTTACGAGGATTCCACCGATGTGTTTGACCTGCTGGATGTGGCCGAAAGCAAATTATTTGAGATCACCAATAATAACCTGCGCAAGAACTTTGAGTCGATTGACTCCATATTGGTAAATACCATCAAACGGATTGAAGATCTTCGTCATAAGAATGAAGATGTAACAGGCGTACCCAGTGGTTTTCCTTCGTTGGATCGGGTAACCTATGGCTGGCAGGCGACCGACCTGATCATCCTCGCTGCCCGACCTGCCGTGGGTAAAACCGCTTTCGCATTGAACCTGGCCCGCAATGCCGTCATGCATGCGAGCAAACAAACCGGGGTGGCCCTGTTCTCCCTTGAGATGAGTGCCGGTCAGCTGGTACAAAGGATTCTTTCTGCCGAAAGTGAGATCTGGCTCGAAAAGATCAGCCGGGGTAAAATGGAAGAGCACGAAATGAAACAGCTCTACGCAAAAGGGGTACAACGACTGGCACAGGCTCCTTTATTTATTGATGATACCCCCGCGTTGAACATTTTTGAACTGAGGGCCAAGTGTCGCCGTTTGAAAAATAAACACAATATCGGACTGATCATCATCGACTACCTGCAGCTGATGAGTGGTACCGGTGATGGTCGCAATACTAACCGTGAACAGGAGATCAGCAATATCTCCCGTAACCTGAAAGCCCTGGCCAAGGAATTAAGTGTGCCGATCATTGCCCTGTCGCAGTTAAGCCGGGCAGTGGAAACCAGGGGAGCCGGTAAAGACGGAAATAAAATGCCGCAGCTGAGTGACCTCCGTGAATCCGGTGCGATCGAGCAGGATGCGGATATGGTCATGTTCCTGTATCGTCCCGAGTATTATGATATCACCACCAATGAACTGGGAGAGAATAACCGTGGTGAGACCCACGTACGGATCGCTAAACACCGGAATGGTTCGCTCGAAACGATCAAGCTGAGAGCCCTGCTCCATATCCAGAAATTTACCGAAGATGACAATGGCGGATTTGGCGGTCAAGGCCTTACTGGTAACTGGAAACCGGTCAGCGATATCGACAGTGATGGTGGCGCCAAGGTATTTGTGCAGACCGGCAGTAAGATGAATGATCTGCCGGATGATGATGATACGCCGTTCTGAGTCTTGTTGGTCTTATGACCAACAAGATCACCGTTGGTCTTATGACCAACAAGATCACCGTTGGTCATAAGACCAACAGCACTCACCACTAATATGAATCTCCCCTTCTTCTATATCAACACCTACACCGACGGGCAGCAGACGATCACACTCGACGAGGATACCAGCCGTCATGTCGTACAGGTGCTTAGGATGAAGCAGGGAGAACAACTGCACCTTACTGATGGCCTTGGACATTTACTCCTCGCTGATATCGCCGATGATCATAAGAAGCATTGTACCGTGGCTGTCCGTGAAGTAACTTTTACTCCCGCTGCTGAACGAAAAGTCACCATTGCCATTTCCAATATTAAAAATGCGAGTCGCTTTGAATGGTTTTTAGAGAAAGCCAGTGAAGTGGGAATTGCTGAAATTATTCCCCTTGTCTGTGATCGTACTGAAAAAGAACGTTTCCGTTACGACCGGATGAATGCAATTTGTATCAGTGCCATGCTGCAGAGCCAGCAGGTCTGGTTGCCACAGTTAAAAGAACCGCAACTATTCAAAGTGGTACTGGAACAAAGTACGGCCATGGCAAAATATATTGCACATTGTGAAGACGGGCCAAAGAATCCGCTGGCCAAACAAACACATCAACCAACATCCATTATCCTGATTGGTCCGGAAGGGGACTTTACCCCGGATGAAATTGAACGGGCCTTCCAACAGGGTTTTGTACCGGTTAGCCTGGGAGAAACGAGAC
The DNA here is from genome assembly GCA_029561255.1 of Bacteroidota bacterium. Classification (GTDB taxonomy): domain Bacteria; phylum Bacteroidota; class Bacteroidia; order Chitinophagales; family Chitinophagaceae; genus JJ008. Next base: position 8,457 of record JAKQJH010000256.1, read on the forward strand.
TGCGGACGGAAACCGCAGGAGTGGTGGCGGCGGTATTGCTGCAATTTCCGTCATCCGGATCTTTATAGCAATCCTTTTTCCCTTGCAATTTTAAGCAACTGCTGGGTACTGGTTACATTTAATTTCTGCATCAGGTTCTTGCGGTGTGTTTCTACCGTATATGGACTCAGGAATAATTTTTCCGCCATTTGTGGTCCATTGAATCCTTCATTAAGCAACAGCAGTATTTCCTTTTCCCTGCGGGTCAATGCCGGGAAATCTTTTAAAGCAGTATTGAGGGAAGAAAATTGCTCCAGCACTTTTTCATTGGCGGATTTACTGAGGTAAATTTTTCCATTCATTACCCGGTCGATGGCTTCCAGCAGTTCATCCCGCTCCATGTTTTTTAACAGGTAACCATTCGCACCCCGGTGAAGCATCTGGGTAATAATGGAGGCATCATTGGCCGAAGTCAGGCCGATGATTTTACTATGTTTATTATTGCTGCGTATTTGCTCACAGAGGGCTAACCCATCGGTATCCGGCAGACTGATATCCAGCAGGATCACATCCGGTTCATTTTTTTCAAGAAAACCGAGCGCTTCTTTCCCGTCTTTGGCAGTGCCGGCGATATGGATATAGCTGATGTCCTTCAGCATCATCATAATGCCGCCAGCCACCAGGGGGTGATCATCGATGATAAAGAGGGTTAACATGAGAGTAAATTATCACAATTCTTCGTTTATTAAAAATTCCATGACCACTGTTGTGCCGATTTCTTTTTGTGAATCAATGGTGATATTTCCGTTCAGGTAATCGACCCGGCTCTTGATCGTGTCCAGTCCGGCATGTTTATGGTTATCATTTTCCATCAGGCTGAAACCACGGCCATTGTCCTCTACGGTTACCACCATCCGGTTACCGGTACGATTAAACTGTACAATCGCTTCTGTTGCCTGGGCGTGTTTCATAATATTGTTCAGCAATTCCTGGATAATCCGGTACAGCATGATTTCCGTGGAAGCATTCATCCGTTTTTCCATGCCATAGGATTGCAGCTGCACCTGAAGCAGTTTGCCGGCACTGATATTGCCGCACATATCCTGAACGGCATGCACAAGTCCCAGCTTCATAAGCACTTCCGGCATCATATTATGAGCAATCCGCCTGATTTCTTCTGCCGCATTATCAATCAGCTCCACACTTTTGGTAAATGTATAATGCTGTTTCAGTTCCTCCTTTTCATGTTGCAAAGTGCTGAAATACATTTTTACGGTACTGAACATGCCGCTTAGCCCGTCGTGCAGGTCTTTGGCGATGCGGGTTCGTTCCGTTTCCTGGCCATTCACCATGGATTGCAGAGATACCACTTGTTGCTGACGCTCCAGGAACCGGATCTGGTCCTGTTTGAGTTTCTGATCTTTTTCAGCAATCAGTCTTTTCTGGCGGTTGGTCCTGAATAATAATCCGAGTACAAGCAGTAAGGCGGAAGCGGAAATACCACCAATGAGGATCAGCCTGTTTCGTTTGGTCACAGCCAGTTCTTTTTCAGTATTCGACAAACGAAGCGAGGTGATTTCTTTTTCCTTTTTTTCTGACTGGTACCTTGCTTCGAGGAAATTCAGTTCCCGGGTTTTGTCTTCATCATATATTTCAAGTTGCAGTTCCAGCGCTTTTTTCAGAAATATGTTGGCTTTAGCCGGCTGACTGGTTAAAGAATAGGCCTCGGCAAGACTTCCGGCAATTTTAAAGGCCAGGTTTTTCAGGTTTTGGCCCGACGAAGAATCATACGCTACCTGCATAAAACGGATGGCTTCCCCGAAATTCTTTTTTTGGAGGAAAGCAAGGCCGATATTATAGCGGCTTTCATTCATTTCCTGGTCGTTTTCGAGCTGGCGGGCATAGTCAAGTGACCGTGTATACTGTTTCATGGCTTCCTCCGGATTTTTCAGGGTCAGGAGCGCATAATTCCCTCTTAGTTTTGCCAGCATTAACGCGTAGTCAGATTGCTGGAAATCACTCAGGTCAAATTGGGTGAGACCCTGTTGAATGCTATCCAGCATAGTGACAGCCCGCAGGGTGCTGTCGGAGGAAATATTATTCTGATAGTACTCGAAATAGAATTCCATCTTGAGACGGTCATTCAGCTTTTGGAATATACCGGCTGTTTTATTCAGGTATTCAATTCCCTTGGAAGGAATTTTCAACTGCCGGTAGTCACTGGCAATATTCAGGTAAATGATCGCCCGGTTATTATAATTTTCAGGCATCAGTTTTTCCACTATCTCCATGGACTTCAGCCGGTATGAAAGTGATTGCTGAAAATCCCCATTGAAATTATAGATACCACCCAGGTTATTATAGGCCATCATTTTAGACCGTTCCCGCAGACTGTCATCCTTCACCGATTCACAGAAGACGAGAATCTGGTTATAAGTCTCCATGCTGCTGCCCCATTTATTTTTGCTCCGGTAATAATTGCCCGTGGTCAGCAGGCATTGCAGTATGCCCTGCTGGTAATTTATCTTTTCAGCCAGTTCCCTGGCTTCCTCCAGTATTTTCAGTCCGGCACTATCCTCTCGTTTATGTTTGATCAGGTAATTGGATAAGGCCTGCAGCGCATCCACCTTTACGGTATCATAGGAGGTCTTCTTTATGACTTCCCGCAGGCTGTCTTCATTCATTTTTTGACCAAACAAAAAAGGAGCGAACATTATCAATAGAACAAATATCATTGCCTTTTTTGCCCGGGGAGGTAAAGCCGTAAACATGGTATCGTTGCGTTTTACCGAAAATAGTACTTCATTTCCATTGCCGTCTACCTGAATTCAGGTAGTTCTGATACCCGGAATCCACGGGATGCAGGTATTGATAACCGGGTGTGTTTTTTCCACTTTTGGTCTAAATAAATGCGATGTCTCTAAAGTATTTTTTAGCACCTGCTTTTTTCCTTTGCACAACCGGTCTCTCCGCCCAGGATGCCACGGCCGATGCCAAGACAGGACGGCTTTCCCCCCAGGAGTTTTCTATTCCGGTTTCCCCTGTATTTGACCTGATGGGCGTAACGCCCTCCCAGATCAACCGGACCTCTGATATTAAGAATTTCAAAGTGGACTGGTCTTTTAAATCATGGCGGCTGAATCCAAACCTGGCCATTCAATCTCAGCCATTCTGGGAATTGTTTTATAACCGGAAGGATCTGTCAAAGTACCAGGCGGCCAATGGTTTTATGCGCAAGCTCGCCTCCCTGGATATTTCCATGGGGACCGTCCAGAATGAGGAAACTGACCGGCGGATCGGAATGGCCGCTAAACTGAATTTGTTTAAGAAAAAAGATCCGCTCATGGTAAAATCCATGTACGAGGATATAGGGATACGCTTTACTGAAGAGAAACAAACACTGGAAACCAAACTGAAGGAACTGCAGTTTAAGCTGGATACCGTTCAGAATATTATGGATAAACCGGGTATCAGGTCCGAAATCAAAAGTACGGAGGAGCAGTTATTCAGCCTGAACAGCCGGCGTAACACGGAAATCAATGACCGTGCAAAAATATTCATTGCGGAGAACTGGAATGCGGCTTCCCTTGATATTGCGATTGGCCGCGTGTACACGTATCAGAGTGATAGTGCCGGTTCTTTAAAAAAATTGCGACTGAATCGAAACACCGGCTGGGGCATCTGGCTCAATGGCGCATTGCCCCTGGGTAAACGATGGATGTTTTCCGGGCTGGTGCGTACCACCTGGTATGAGGAGGAATTGGATTTTCTGCTCCGCAATACAAGCACACTGGAAGAGCGGACTGCACAGGCAGTGGCTGAAAATAAAATATACAGTGCCGGTCTTAATCTCCGTTATGGCGGCCCGCTCTATAGTTTTTTTGTTGAATTCCTCTACGAGAAGAAGGCCCTCAAAACACCGGTCGAAGCACTGCGTGATGTCTTTACCGAACCAGCTAATACGGTGGTCGTTTCTAATTCAGTAAAATGGACAGTGGTGCATCCCAACTCACTCAGTATCGGCGGCGACTGGCGGATCAGCCAGAACGTGATCATCAATTATGGCATGCGCTGGATACTGGATGTCAATGGAAAATCACAAGCCTTTATCCCGGTGGCGGGGATATCCTGTATGATGAGATAATAAATCAATTAACAAACCATAAAACAAACACCGATGAAAAAAGTTTTAATTATCTGTTTAGTATTCCTGGCTTCAGGAATCCTGCAGGCGCAGCCTGGAAAAAACACCGTATTGATTGTATTGCAGGAAAATACAGGCAAGCTTAGTTTTGCTCAAAGTATACCTGAACCATTCCGCAGCACGCTTAATAATGTAGTGGACGGATTGGCAGAGAATTTTGAGAACTTTAAAGCAAAGCTGCAATTGAGTGATCGCTATGAAAAGGTCATCCTCCTGACGAATACAGCCTGCACCAGGGCCAACCTGTTAACGAATCTGATCAATCAGACTAAGTTGGGCAAAACGGTAGACCTGCTGGTGCTTGGACATGGCGGAAATACACAGAGCGGGAACACTTTTTTTCTTGTGCTGAATAATGATGAACGACTTCCGGAAGATGATGTAACGCTTACAATTGGGAAAGTGAACAAATCATTTAAAGGAATCAGGAGCCTGATAACAGATGCAAGAGCCACACAAGGCAGCGGGTTCAATTTTAATCTGCGTCTGGTTTATATGTGCAATTGCAAAGGTGGAAATACCAACGATGCCTGGCTGAGTATCGGGGCGAAAACGGCCGTGGGTACAGTAAACAATAATTATATGCCCGAACCCCAGATCACTTACTTTTTTAATGACTTTGTGATTAATGGGAAAACGGCTCAGCAGGCTGCTAATGATTCCTGGGCTGCTTCCCGTCCGTTTTATTCACTGATTCCGCAAATGCAGAATAGGGAAAACAACCTGACCCTGATTGATTGTTCCAAAATGAAAGTGGATGGAAATGCCAGCTTGCGTTTTGCCGCCAGCAAATTAGGGGTGAATGAGTCAAAATCTTTTGTTATAAAAGCGGGTGAATCTTTTAACCATACCACCCTTTTTATGAGTGCCGGAGAACAGTATCAGTTCACCGTTGGAGGAACCGATAAATGGAAAAATGGGGGTACAGAAACTACCGCCAATGGTTATCAACCCGGTATCCTCGACGCCGCCCGTCGTCAGGGCAGTTATAATATGATGACCCTGGTGGGGGAGATTTTCAGGGATCTCAATAATACTTCTTACACAGGAACCCATTTTAAAATTGGCACTTCCCGGACTTATACGGCAGCCATTTCAGGTTACCTGATGTGTCATGCTAATGATGTGCTGATTGGTTATGGGGATAATACAGGACTGGTGACCATGACGGTTAAACGACTGAAGTAAAAAATCGTTCTATAAGTATCTGATAATTTAAAAGGCGCTTCTGCAGAAGCGCCTTTTAAATTATTTTGCCTGGTCGTTGTAATCCTCTTTTTTCTCCTCCAGCACCGGTTCATTCAGCTCCACCACATGTACTTTTCGTTTTTTCGCCCGGCCCATCATGGTCATATTCAGCATTTCCACCACAAAGGAGAAGGCCATTCCGAAGTAGATATAATTTTTCAGATGTAGCTGATGTGCCGCTTCACTGTCCCAGCCTTCAATGATCAGGCTTAAGCCAATCATTACCAGGAAGGAGAGGGCCAGCATTTTCAGCGTGGGGTGCTTATGGATAAAGCCCGCAATGGCGGGACTGAATAAAAACATAATCGTCATGGCAATCACTACTGCTGCGATCATGATCTCTACGTGCTTGGCCGTACCACCGGCCGTAATGATACTGTCAAAAGAGAACACTGCATCGATGAGTACAATCTGACCGATGGCCTGGCCAAAACCAAGTGGTTTCTGATTGCGTAAGGATTCATTCGGATCTTCCCCCTCCAGTTTATGATGTATTTCCATCACTGATTTGTAGATCAGGAAGAGTCCGCCGGCAAGCATCACTATACTCGCGAGATCAAATCCTTTGTCGCCAAGGGTAAAAACAGCTTTTCCTTTTTGCGAAAGCAACCATCCCAATCCCATCAGTAATATACTCCGCATCAGGATGCCGGTGACCATCCAGGCACGACGGGCTCTTCGCTGTGCTTTATCGCCTTTCAGGCGGTTCAGGATGATACTGACGAATATTACATTATCGATGCCCAGCACCACTTCAAGGATGACGAGGACAAAGAAGCTGATGATACTTTCACTGGTAAACAGGTATTCCATAATGCTTAAGAAAGTGCAAAATTAATGAATTGCAGGGGAATAGGGGATTGAGTACTTATTCAGGAAATCAGGAACCGGGTAATATTTTTTACAATGGCCGGTCCTTCATAGATGAATCCGGTCCATACCTGTACCAGCGGAGCACCGCAATCCAGTTTTTCTTTGGCATCCGCCCCGGTAAAAATACCACCGGAAGCAACTACAGGAATCTTGCCTTCCATCCGGCTGATCAGGTATTGCAATACTTCCGTACTTCTTTGCTGTAATGGTTTCCCGCTTAAACCTCCTGTTTGCTGACTGGTGACTGCCGACTGTGGACTGAGACCTTCCCTGCTGATCGTGGTATTCGTAGCTACCAAACCATCCAGTTTTATCTCCAGTGCCAGTGCTGCCACATCATCAAGTTGCTCATTAGTCAGATCCGGTGCAATTTTTAAAAGAATGGGTCGCTGCACTGCTTTACCTGCATTAAGTTCCTGCAGGTGTACCAGGATCTTCCGCAGGGATTCTTTCTCCTGAAGTTCCCGCAAACCCGGTGTATTGGGCGAACTCACATTCACCACAAAATAATCCACGTAGTCATGCAGGGCATTGAAACAAATTTCATAATCCTTCCAGGCCTCCTCATTCGGCGTCACCTTATTCTTCCCGATATTCCCACCGATTATCATGCGATAAGAAGATCCGGCTGTTGCCTGCTGTTTGCTTACTGCCGTCTGCCGACTGTTTTTCCACTTCCTCAACCTCCCTGCCACTACCTCCACCCCCTCATTATTAAAGCCCATCCGGTTGATCAGTGCTTTATCGGCCGGTAACCGGAAAACACGAGGTTTATCATTGCCGGGTTGCGCTTTTGGGGTCACGGTACCTGTTTCCACAAAACCAAAACCCAGGCACTCCAGTTCCCGCAGGTATTCGGCGTTTTTATCAAATCCTGCAGCCAACCCAACCGGGTTGCGGAAGGGTAGTCCGAGGAAAAGGGTGTGGAGCTTCGGATTTTTATAAGTAAATAAAGAAGTCAGTATTTTTTTCCCCAGCCAGGTACTGCAGATGATTTTCAACGACTTCATGGAAAAATGATGTACCGCCTCTGGGGAAAAGTTAAAAAGGATCGTGCGGAGCAGGGTATACATGTTTTCAAAGAAACTCCATCCGGACTACCCCGCAAAAACTTTTTTTCATCAATTTAATAACCATTATTTTTGGTATAGAAAGTTGCATAAACAACTAAAAGTGGTAAGTAATAAGTTATAGGTTGTAAGTCAGATACGCCGGAGTGAATGCTAAACATTCAACTGTCCGGCTTCTAACGAAACCCGCTTAGTACTTACTTATAACTTATAACTTACAACTTATACCATGGAAGCATACATCGTAGCCGGTTATCGCAGTGCTGTAGGAAAAGCCAAAAGAGGCGGATTTCGTTTTACCCGTCCTGATGATTTGGCCGTTACCGTGATCAAAGGATTACTGGCTTCAGTACCCAATCTGGATCCTAAGCGCGTGGATGATGTGATTGTCGGTAATGCCGTACCAGAAGCTGAACAGGGGCTGCAGGTAGGACGAATTATTGCTGCCCGAGCACTGGGGTATGAAGTCCCGGGTCTGACCATTAACCGCTACTGTGCCTCCGGACTGGAAAGTATTGCCATGGCGACTGCCAAGATACGCATGGGTATGGCGGAGTGCATTGTGGCGGGCGGTACGGAAAGCATGAGCCTCGTTCCTACCGCTGGTTGGAAAACCGTTCCTGCTTATTCTATTGCTAAAGAAGAACCGGACTATTATCTCAGTATGGGACTTACCGCGGAAGCCGTGGCAAAGGACTATTCTGTAAGTCGTGAAGCGCAGGATGAATTCTCCTATCATTCCCACCAGAAAGCAATCGCCGCCATTCAGGCCGGACATTTTAAATCCGGTATTCTGCCGGTAACCGTGGATGAAATTTACCTGGATGCGAAAGGAAAAAAACAAAAAAGAAATTATATCGTGGATACGGATGAAGGTCCGCGTGCGGATACATCAGTGGAAGCACTAGCAAAATTAAAGCCTGCCTTTGCAGCCGGCGGTTGTGTAACGGCAGGTAACTCCTCCCAGACATCAGACGGGGCTGCTTTTGTGATTGTGATGAGTGAACGGATGATCAATGAACTCGGACTAAAACCCATTGCCCGGCTGGTAAGTTCCGCTGTAGCAGGGGTACATCCGCGTATTATGGGTATCGGTCCCGTGGCCGCCATTCCGAAAGCGCTGAAACAAGCCGGACTTAACCTGGCCGATATCGATCTCATTGAACTGAATGAAGCTTTTGCTTCCCAGTCCATCGCCGTAATCCGCGAAGCCGGATTG
>JAKQJH010000275.1 GCA_029561255.1 Bacteroidota bacterium
CTGCCCCATCCAAACCAGTCATTTCCATTCGCATAAAGCATCAGTCCCAGCAGCAGCACCATTCCCACCACCTGCGCATATTCCAGGAATTTCTCATTGGGTTTTCTGCGTGTGATCATTTCATAAAGCGTGAACATCACATGTCCTCCATCAAGGGCAGGTATTGGTAAAATATTCATGAATGCCAGAATCACGGAAAGCATCGCGGTTAAACGCCAGAAAGATTCCCAGTCCCAGGTGGGGGCAAATATGGATCCCATGGATTTGAAGCCACCAATCCCTTTGATCCCGCCGGTACCCGGTGTGAAAATGGTCCTGAACTGGTCAATATAATCGCGTAGTTCTGTATAGGTCATTTTGACACCGGCCGGGAACGCAGCAAAAAAACTATACCTGGTGATTTCCAGTTTCAACCAACCCAGACTATCCAGTTGCTCCATACTGCTGTACGGGTTAAAGCCGATCTGGCCTTCCCCATTGATCTTTGTATTGAAACTGGTATCCACCCCATTCCGGTTTACCGTCAGTAATACGGTCTTGTTTGCTTTGGTATCGAGTATGTCGGATAACTGGTCAAAGTACTCAAACCGTACTGTATCCAGTGCTACAATCCGGTCATTTTTACGCAACCCGGATTGGTAAGCAATTGAAGTATCCTGCACATTTGCAACGATGGCCGGAAAACGCGGTCCGATAAATCCTTTTCGTTTCTGGTTCTTATTTTCAATCAGCTGTCCTACAAAATCCTTAGGCAGGTCGAGTATGATCAGTTGACCATCTCGTTCAATCTGAACTTTCTCAGCAGTAATCAGTTTCTTTTTGAAACGGGTCAGGTCATACACTTCTTTTCCATCTACGCCTATAATCCGATCGCCATTCTTAAATCCGATTTTCATCAGGGTACTGTCGCCCACATGCACGCCATACTTCATTGAACTGGAAGGCACTTTTTTGTCGCCCCAGATCATCAGGATAAATGCATAAATTACAAATGCGGTAAGAATATTCATGATCACACCACCCAGCATCACGATCAGCCGCTGCCAGGCCGGTTTGCTGCGAAATTCCCATTCCTGCGGGGGTTGTTTCAGCGCTTCCTTATCCATGCTCTCATCGATCATTCCGGCAATCTTTACATAGCCACCCAATGGAAGCCAGCCGATACCATAAACCGTATCGCCCACTTTTCGTTTCACCAGGGAAAACCAGGGATCAAAAAACAGGAAGAATTTTTCAACCCGGCATTTGAACCAGCGGGCTGTGATATAATGTCCAAACTCGTGAAGAATTACCAGGATCGACAACGAAAGAATTAATTGTCCGGCCTTGATACCCACCACTGCCCAGTTTATCGCTAAAAGACTCATCATGGAAATAAAAATAAAATCCCGAACAGGATCGGGAATAAACAATAGGTTTAATTATAATTTTATAATATCCGCTGCAAAATTACGGGCCTCCCCGTCGCTTTCAAAATATTCCTCCAGCGTGGGTTTTTCAATAAAAGGCAGGTGTTGCATGGTTTTTTCAATGACTTCGGTCATATCCAGGAAATTAATCCGGTTACGCAAAAAGGCAAAAACCGCAATTTCATTGGCCGCATTCATGATACAGGGAAGATTTCCTCCTTTTGCCAGTGCGTCCTGGGCTAAAGCCAGGTTACGGAAGGTCTTCAGGTCAGGCTCTTCAAAAGTCAGGGTACTTACTTTTTTGAAATCATACCTCGGAAAATCATTTGGAATCCGTTTCGGAAAAGCCATGGCATACTGGATCGGCAGTTTCATGTCCGGCAATCCCATTTGGGCTTTGATGCTGCCATCTTCAAACTGTACCATACTATGGATGATGCTCTGCGGGTGAATCACCACCTGAATCTGTTCCGGCTGCAGATTAAACAGCCATTTAGCTTCGATCATTTCCAGCCCCTTATTCATCAGCGTGGCCGAATCGATGGTGATCTTTGCCCCCATACTCCAGTTGGGATGTTGCAGGGCATGCTCCCGCTTTACATTCACCAGGTAATTGGGTTTCCGGCCTATAAAAGGACCACCTGAAGCAGTAAGAATGATTTTATCAATCCGGTTACGGGTCTCACCTACCAGGCACTGGAAGATGGCGGAATGTTCAGAATCGACCGGTATGATGGGCACCCGATGCTCTACTGCTTTCTGCATGATGATATCTCCGGCGACTACCAGCGTTTCTTTATTAGCCAGGGCAATCGCTTTGCCCGCATAGATCGCATTCAGTGTCGGTTTTAATCCGGCATATCCTACAATCGCCGCCAGCATCAGATCGTAACAATCCATGGAAGCCACTTCCTCGAGCGCTTTCTCTCCGGCAAAAACCTTGATATCAGTTGATGCCAATGCTTCTTTTACCCGGTTGTATTTTTTTTCATCCCCGATCACCACCACATTGGGGTTAAACTGAAGTGCCTGACGGATCAGCAGTTCATCATTATTCTGGGCTGTCAGCACTTCAGCCGAAAACTTATCGGTGTTGGCCGCTATCACATCCAGTGCCTGGGTACCAATGGATCCGGTGGAACCAAAGATGGCAATTCGTTTAACAGGTATTTCTTTATTCATTAACGACTTAATGATTTACTGTCCATTTAATTAATTCATCCGCGATTTTCCGGTCATTACTGAGCCGGGGTACTTTATTCTGGCCGCCCAATTTACCGATTGATTTCATGTAATCAATAAAGCCATTTTTCCTGACCGGGGTCAGCTTCAGCGGTTTCAGTATCGATCCGCCGATCAGGTCATCATAATACACATTTTTTCCGCGTAAAGCGAGGTCCAGTCGTCCGGCAAATTCATCAATATTGACTGGCGGCTGTTCAAACTCCACGAACCACTCATGGTAGGATTTTCCGGCATCACTGCTCACAAAAGGAGCCACGGTGAATTCGGTGATCTGCACATTCATTTCCTCCGCCACTTTGAGCATACTGTATTCCACTTCTTCACCGATCACATGTTCACCAAAAGCCGAAATAAAATGTTTGGTCCTTCCGGATACGATCAGCCGGTAAGGATCTACGGACAGAAACTTCACGGTATCACCGATATTATAGCCCCAAAGTCCGGCATTATTATTAATGATCAGTGCGTAATTCTCGCCCACTTTCACGTCTTTCAGCGATAAGCGGGTCGGATTTTCATTAAAGATCTCACCAGCCGGAACAAATTCAAAAAAGATGCCGCTATTGGTATTCAGTAACAATCCTTCTGCTTCCTGTGAATCCTGGAATGCGAAGAATCCTTCACTGGCCGGAAATAATTCAATGGTATCAATTTTACGCCCGATGCTTTCAAAGAGTTTGGCTTTATAGGGTTCAAAATTCACCCCGCCCTGTACCATTACATTAAAATTAGGAAAGAGTTCACCTACTTTTTTACCACTCCGGCGGACCAATTCATCAAAATACATCTGCATCCAGGGAGGTATCCCGCTGATGAGGGTCATATTCTGGTTAATGGTTTCATCCACTATTTTACCCAGTTTGGTTTCCCAGTCTTCGATACAATTGGTCTCATAACTGGGCATCTGGTTTGACCGCAGATACTGGGGCACATGGTGATTCACGATGCCACTCAACCGGCCGGTCGGAATGCCGCCAATCCGGTCAAGCACCGGTGAACCGGATAAAAAGATCAGTTTTCCGTCTGCAAACCGGGTATTTCCGGTCTCGGCCATATAACAAAGCAGGGCATTACGGGCTGTATTAATATGGTTGGGGATAGAATCCTTGGTGATCGGAATATACTTAGTGCCGCTGGTGGTGCCGGAGGTTTTGGCGAAATAAATGGGTTTCCCCTTCCAGAGCACATTGTGCTTTCCCTCCTTGATCCGTTCAATCCAGGGTTTGAGCTGCTCATAGTCACGGATTGGCACAGACTGCTTAAATCCTTCATAATCATTAACTTGATCCAAACCCCCTGCCTTCCCGAACTCGGTAAGCCGGCCGGTTTTCACCAATTGCTTAAAAATGGCATCCTGGTCAGCCAGGGCTGTAGCCATCCCTTTCCGGATACCTTTATATATATATGCGGCAAATGGTTTTGCCAGAAAAGACTTGATTTTCATACATTCACGATATGATCCGCCTTGGCGGGGTACAAATATAGCAGATGCCCCGGCAATACGGGGGGACTAAATGTTCGTAAAACTTTGATTTCCCGTTTGCCACTTCAAAAATTCCCCTTACCTTTGCCTCCCGAATTTTCGGGATAAATTATAACGTATGATAGCTGTAGTAAAAGTAGCCGGACAACAATACAAAGTGGAAAAAGACCAGACTTTGTACGTTCCCCGCGTGGAAGGTAATGCCGGTGATAAACTGGACCTCGAAGTATTACTGGTTGATGCCGATGGCAAACTGTCTGTAGGCAGCGCAGTAGGTACTAAAGTACAGGCAGAGATCCTGGACCAGGTGAAAGGCGATACCGTGATCGCTTACAAACAAAAACGCCGTAAAGGTTTCCACAAAAAGAAAGGACACCGTACTGCGTATACAAAAATCAAAGTAACCAGTATTGCTTAATCAGTAAGGATGGCAACCTGTAAAGGTTGCTGTTAAACTGATCAACGAATCAACTCAAAACTTATAAACCTAATAAGATGGCACATAAGAAAGGTGAAGGTAGTGTAAAGAACGGCCGCGACTCGCACAGTAAGCGTCTTGGCGTTAAAATCTTTGGTGGTCAGCCTGCAGTATCAGGCAACATCATCGTACGTCAGCGTGGCACCGTTTATCATCCTGGTAAAAATGTAGGCGTAGGCAGAGACTTTACTTTGTTTGCACTTACTGACGGTGTGGTTGAGTTCCGCAAAGCAAAAAACAACAAGACAGTTGTTTCCGTTGCTTTAGCAGAAGCTTAAGCATTCTGTAGCCACTTTTGAATTTTGTGGAAAAAAAATTTGGGTAGTATAAAATAATTGTTATTTTTACTGTCGTTAACCCATTCTACTAAACATTAAATTCAAAAAAAATGGCTACTAAGAAAAAAGCTGCTCCTAAGAAAGCTGCAAAGAAAGCTGCTCCGAAAAAAGCTGCTAAGAAAGCTGCTCCTAAGAAAGCTGCAAAGAAAGCTGCAAAGAAAAAGAAATAAGCTTGCTTATCTCTTTAAAGAAATAGAAAGTCCTTCGAAATTCGAAGGACTTTTTTTTTATCCCTCGCTTCCCTTCGTTACCTCAGGGTAAACTCGGGATGACTCCTTCCTTCGTCAGGATGACAAACATACTTTGGACATTCTGTTCACCCTTCGGCACGCTCCCCGCATAAGGCGGGACAAGCAGGGTGACACCGGCTTCTTACCTGATTCCCCATTCCCCATTCCCCCATTTCCCCTTAAATTCGTCCTATGGACAACGCCGCCATTGCCGACAACTTCAGCCTGCTCGCCAAGCTCATGGATATCCATGGAGAAAACTCCTTTAAGACAAAAACCTACGGGGCTGCCGGTTTCAATATTGAAAAAATGCCGGTTTCGCTGAAAGA
>JAKQJH010000257.1 GCA_029561255.1 Bacteroidota bacterium
ATATAATACGCGGCTTCTGCGAGGCAGCCGGTATAGATTTGTTCAATTTTCATTGCGCATTTATTTAATGGATGGTGTATATGTTCATTACATGAAACTGCCAGGAGTAAATTTGGGTATTACTCCCGGTAGTTTATGTGCTTCTGGTCACCCAAAGTAAATCCCACGTGACGAAACCATGACTGACCGTCGTCAGTCCGGTACCTGCTTTCGCTCTGTTTGCTGAAAACAGGATATCCGGGTTTTTTTTGTAACTATAGTCACCCCTTTCCCGGTTCCGATTCAGGAAATTTGCAGAAATGACTGAACATGAACATATTTGACCGGATTAAAAGCGGGTGGACCACCCTGAAATTCATTCGGGTTGGGCTGGGTTCGTTAATTTTGTATTCTTCCATCAGTGAAGGTCAGGTGCCTGGTATATTTCTTGGCGGGTTTTTCCTGGTCTTTTCATTAGTAACCGATGGCGTTTGTTGTGCAGGAAATGCCTGTTATACACCGCCAGCCAGAAATTTGAATCAAAAAACAGTTGAAAATACAGACTATGAAGAACTGGGTGCTAAATAACAAGTGGACCATCGCCGGGGTAGTTTTGGGAGCCGTGGCGGGTTACCTTTACTGGCAGCAGATTGGCTGCAGCAGCGGCACCTGTATGATTACGTCCAAATGGCATAACAGTACCGCCTACGGAGCCCTGATGGGCGGATTATTGTTCAGTATGTTTAAAAAAGAAAAACATGCAGACAAGCAATAAAAAAGAAAGTTTTGGGGAACTGATCCGGGGAAACACCCCAGTATTGGTGGATTTCACGGCCACCTGGTGTGGTCCCTGTAAGATGATGAAACCCGTATTGGAGCAATTACATCAGCGGATGGGCGATAAAGTGCGGATCATTAAAATTGATATAGATCAGAGTCCCGCTGCGGCACAGGCTTACAATGTACAAAGTGTACCTACCCTGTTATTATTTCAGCAGGGCAAGCAGTTATGGCGGCAATCCGGGGTTATTCAGGCGACGCAGCTGGAGAAGATCATTGAACAACACACAACCAACGAATAAGTATGTCAGACAAAAAAGAAAACCGTGGCTACCTCGCTTCTGCCTTAACCTGTCATTGTCCCCGTTGCCGAGAAGGAAAATTATTCAAGCATCCGTTATCCCTCAGTTTCAAAAAGAACCTCGAAATGTATAAAAGTTGCCCGGTTTGTGGTCAGATGACCGAAATCGAGGTCGGTTTCTATTATGGCACCAGTTATGTAAGTTATGCCATGACAGTTGCCCTGAGTGTGGCCACATTGGTCGCCTGGTGGGTCATTATCGGTTTGTCTACCGAGGATAACCGTTTTTTCTATTGGATGGGCTTTAATGCCGCCTTCCTGATCATCCTCCAGCCCTGGCTGATGCGCCTGAGCCGGAGTCTCTGGATCTCCTGGTTTGTGAAATTTGACCCTTATTGGAAGGAAAATCAGCCTGAAGACTTCTCTGAAAGATTAAATGCAGACCAGGCTGGCAACTGGTAACCCGAAAACCCCTATTTTTGTGCCCCTTTTGAACCAAACGGAGACCTGCTCGAGCGGTTGAAGAGGCACGCCTGGAAAGTGTGTATACCTCTAAAGGGTATCGAGGGTTCGAATCCCTCGGTCTCCGCCTCAATTAAGCGTAAATGATTATAAAACAATCACTTACGCTTTTTTATTTTGTTCTGGTAGCGGTTTAGGTATCAATTTCTCATTCAAAGTTAATCTACATAACAATATATCCAAACATTCACGCCTGAAAAACAGCCCACCCATTGCCAGATTAATTTCAGCAAAATTCAAGTTCTGTTATATCACGTCATACACCTCGTCCTTGTCTAAGAAACCGTACTCTTCAATTTGCGGTAAAATCTTAAGTCCAAGATGCTCGTTTGAATTAGCTAACTCTTTTAACTCAACTACTGCCAAATTATGCTCAGTTAAACAGCGTCTAATTTGATACCAGCCTGCATCCCAAGTATCAATTTTCCATTTGTTGGTGGCCATTTTGTTAAGATTAGAATAAAAGATTCGATAAACTGTTTTTGCATTTTCGATTACAATCTTAGCCTTTTCTGATAAGCTAATCTTAGACAGCCAGTCAGCAACAAAGCGATTTTGATCGTTCACAATTTGAAGTTTGAAGTCCGGGTCTTTAATGTCCCAATACTTAATTTCTTCCAATCGGAACGGGAAAAAGTTATTTTTTATATTGTACGTTTTGCCCAAATATTGAACATTCGTTAATGCAGTTGTTTGATTTGAGTTAGAGAATAAACTCCAAATAATACAGTCATTATAAAATTCTTTTGAAGGCTCGGTATGTGGCACAAGAAATTGGTTTCTATCATTCAGCCAAGTGGGTTTTGGAATTTTCCTTACAGCATATAGGGTCAAAGCTTTTTCAAAATTTTCCTTAATTACCGTGAAGGCCCCAGCACTAACACTCGGTGAAGAAAGAATGGAAACATATTTTGCATTTTGAAAATCATTGCCTTTGCTGCAAATTGAAGCTAAAAAATCTGGCCTTGCTCTATGTCTTGTATCTGTGTTTCCGTCTTTCACTGTTATGCCGTTGCTTAAAGCAGGCAATATGTAGTCATTAGAATTTTGTGGCCTCTGAAACCAATAATTCAAAACATCTTTTCTCTTAATTAATTGCAAATGCTTTACGCCAATTGTCGCCGCCTCACTATTTGAAATGTCTATTTCAACTGATTTCCTTTCACCATGCTTTGATAAGTTCCAAATCAAAAAGGAAATTGGAAAATCTCCTGTAACGCCATGAAAGCATTTTGAGTGAAATAAGAACCCCTTTTCAAATTTATAGTTGAAATGCTTTTCCCTATATTCAACACTATCAGGCGCGTTCAAATACTTCAATGTAGAGAACATACCTAAATATGAATTTTTAGGAAGTTCATTAACAATACGAAACATAAATTGCGCAAACAGTTCACGTTTAACGTGTCCTGCATCTTCTTTATCCATTTCGTTTTCAACTTTTGTTTTGCTAACACCTTTTTTCGAACTACCATCAGATTTGGCATCTTGAGCCGTTGCAAAAGGTGGATTGATATATACAATCCAAGTAATATTAGGGTCAGCTAATTCATCTCGCAATTTTTTTGGGAGTTTCCAATTTGGTTCAAATGGCAAATTACCTTTATTGAAAACATACTCTACATCATCGTTCAAATAGTCGTATTGAAAACAAGTTGCGCTAGGAAAAACTTTCTTTAAATGGTCCGCTTCGCTGCCATGCAGTGTGGACATGTAAAGATACTTATATGATTCGGCAGGCAAATGATATTCGAGATTACCTGTTCCGGCAGCCATATCCCAAATTCGAAACTTACCTGATTTAAACCAATTTTTCCCAAGTACTTCGTTCCAATAATGAATTGCTTTTTGCCCGAAACGCAACGGAGTGTAAAATTCTCCTTCAAATCTTCTTTGACTTTCGTCTGTTAATCTATCAAGTTTTGCATGAATACCATTAATAGTTTCAGCCTTCTCTACATAATCGTATACGCTCCAAAAATAGTCGTAGTCCTTCATAAGGACTTTTTGTGTTTTTGAATTTTTGTCTTCGAAAGTGAAAACAACACGGCTATTATCCTTATCAATAATTATTTTGTCACGTTGAATATTTGCAAGGAAATAAAATGACGGTTTGTAGCCATTAATAATGTATGGACCGATTACATTTCTCCAATGTTCAAAAACAGCCTCAAAATTCTCTTCATTAATAACTTTTTTATCACCAAAATCCAAAATCATTTGGGGATTAAAAGCGTTTTCGAGATTCTTTTTAAACGCTTCATGCTCTTGTTTTTTTATAATTGAGTAGACATGAAGTTTCTCGGTTTCAGGCTCTTTAACTAAATGGTCAACAAGTTTCGGATCGGGTTTACTCGCTGGCCTTTCCCACTCGTATGCATCGTTGGTGTAATAGGTTGCCCATTTTCGAGTTTCTGTAATTGTTGCTTCGTTTTTATCAGCAAGGCAGATGAAAAAAGGAATCGCCTTTTCAACTTCAACATACTTTAGACGCCTAATGTAATAAAGCGATTGAGCAAGAATTGTCGCAAGAGCTTTTAAATTGTGAAAGTTCTTATCTGCCTTAAACTCAAATAGAACTTGTGGAGTATATAGATCGTTTCTGTGGGAGGTATTGTATTTAATCTTAAAATAAGTTGCATATATACCCCTTACTTCATCCTCCTGCGTTGATTTGTCAAGCTGCTTTTTAAATTCGTCAAATGTCATTTTTTCTGATTGATTATAAATGTATTGGCCTATTATTATTACCCTAACATTTGTAATCTCGAATATACAATGAATTTATTTAATTTATTTCCATTGCTTTTTCAGGCTTGCAGATTTCAGCTTGAATAAATTGTTATGACAATACAGATATTGTTCCAATCATGAATACAATCTGGGAAGTTTAAGGAAAAGTGCACATTTTAAACAAATTGATCCTCTTTCTGATCGCCCTGCGGTATCTTATCAGCCTTACAAACTTTTAACACAGAATCTTCAGTTGGGTATTGTCTTCCCTCATTCCAAATGATCGATCCCTTGTTACTCCGGTTTATTTTATCACAAAATTTCCGGTATTCCGTTTCGTTATACTCTTTGCCGTTATATTCATAAAATCCGGGTTTAGTATTCTTTTCCGTGAATACATAGATTTTAGGAGGGCTAAATACGTTTGGGCTTACTTTACCCTCTCTAACCCTCTGTAGGATTTTTAATTTGTCGTTGCGGGTGAATTGCTTATTCAAGATTGAACCATTTGCTTTTTATTCCCTCTGGGGGTAAAATAAATACCTTGCCTTTGTCCGTAACAACCCGGACCGTCTCCCCCCAGGTCTTCTTTAAGTCCTGACATAATTCATCCGGTGACTCAAACTGATTTAAAAGCCATGTAGGGGGACAAATAGCCCTTTGCAATTGAATTTCCTTAATAGAGGCTTCGCCGGATTTCACGGCCTTTAAAAGGCTTATTTTGGCTGACCTGGTCATTCTGCATTCTTTAACTCCTCGATTATCTTATCTAACTGGTCCTCCGGCAATCGGTCAAATTCGGTCTCAATCTGGACCGCCTGCAATTTCGGGAGTCCGTATTGAAGCAAATCACAATAGAGTTTTACCCTGCTTTTAGGGGACAACAAATTAAAATCTGTCATAACCTGTTCGAATTTGTCCTCTAAAAAGCCAGTCACCATTTCCCTGAGCTGGCCAGTGCTTTTATTAGTTGCCCCCTTTGGCCTCCCTTGCGGGTTTCCGCTAGTCCCTTTCTCAAATGCCATAGCCTTGTATTTTGCTGTTATTTACAATCGGGAAGGATGCCTTATATATTACAAAGCGCCTAGCCCGGAAATCTTCTTCTTTGTGTCTTAGACCTGCTCCTCACAATCTGTCTCTGTCCAAAAAATGACAATAACTTACGTCCCTAGATATGTAATAGCAGTTCGTTTAGGAATAAGAATAGCACCCCTATAATAAAATGAGTGTGCAGGTGCCTGATTAATAGCCTTTAAATGCTTATAATCAATGTGAGATATGCCAGAAATAAAAATCGCAAAAATTTTTGTGGCCTTAATCTTTCCCAATGATTCCAATTTTCTAACAATCCGGCCACCCGATTCCTTGGACATCCGCCCGTTTCTACATTTACCCTGAAACATCAACCCAACCCCTATACAAGAGCAACCACTATAACTTGAAACACTTTCATTTGATAAATCCGGGAGAATATTCATTCCCTCCGTAACCTCACGTAACTTTATTCCGTGCTTCTTTCTGTTATAGTCTTGTTGCCTAAGACTTGTATTAAGTATTGGTAATCTTAATAAGTTCAATTGATTGTTATTATCAACTTCCACCGCAGCCGTTTGGTTTCCGCCGCCTGACCATTCTTTCAACTTGTCAAATCCAATAAATGTCATATTGCTATGATGACGACGGGCCAAACCCAACTCTTCTAATATTTTTATATGAAAA
Organism: Bacteroidota bacterium; assembly: GCA_029561255.1. GTDB lineage: Bacteria > Bacteroidota > Bacteroidia > Chitinophagales > Chitinophagaceae > JJ008. The sequence continues at coordinate 6,035 of JAKQJH010000257.1, forward strand.
TTTAATGTTGTAGGGCTGCACTTTATCAATTCAGCCGCTTTTCTCCCGGTGAAATCATAAATAGTACAGTTCTTATAAAGCGCTTTCAGACGTACGAAATACGCCAGAGATAACAGCCAGCTGCCCTCATTAGCTAAATTTATCAGCTTAACAGGCAGGTAAACCCTGCTTCTATAATATTTTTTAGTCCGCACCGCCACTTTATCTTTAATCACTTTTCTTTACTGTAAGCGCTTCCATAACCTCTTTCAGGTTATAACGAATTGTTACACCAATTTTTACATAGGGAATTTTCCCCTTTTGCCTCCACCGGCTTGCAGTTGCCGGACCTATTCCCAAAAAACCGCAAAGCTCTTTCTCATTGGCCAATTTTGCGGGAAATTCAGGATGAATGATTGAGCCAGGTTGCGGGATCTTCGCTGTAATTACCTCTCCAATAATCTCCTTTAATTTACCCTCTTCCACAAACACCATGTTTCCCATTTTAAACAGATTATTTATTAGTAAAAAGATTAAACAAATCACTACGCTTGAAATATAGCTTTCGATGCCTGAGCTTATACCCAACTAGCGCACCATCATTTCTGAGTTTGTTTAAAGTACTTCGACTAATGCCTAATAAGTTTAGGGCTTCGGCTGTAGTTAGGAATTCCCCAAATGGGTGTTTGACTGAATTATCTTTTTCTGATTCCATATAAACCCGTCACGGTTTTTAGATTATACAAAACGTGTGCTTTCTACGGGACACACTTTGCCCTGTTTCTTCTTTGTGTGCTGTGACGCGATTAATTGGATAATGTCAACCTCTGTCTGTGGCTAAGGTTGTTTTCTTCAACACTTCCTATTCTTTGTGCAGAATCTGTGTAGAGTGATATTCTGCAATAAAATTACATATTAAACAGTAAAACTCACTAAAGCTTTCACTTAATACTTATTCACAAAAACAGGCATTTTCCAGTGAAAAATGGTGAGTAAATCCGTTGTAAAATGGCTCGAAAGAATGCAAAAAATTATTATTACAGTGTTACACCGCTTTCAATTTGACGTCCTGAAATACTTGCCCCCAGGCATTACGCATTGTCTCTTTCTTACGTTGGTTTGTTATATCTACGTACCGTTTAAAACTACGGTAGTCATCATGGCCACTTATTTCCATAACCTCTTCCGCACTCATACCCTTTTCAAGTGAAAGGGTACAAAAGCTTTTCCTGCCAGTGTGAACACTGATTAACTCATATTTGGGGTAAACGTTCCGGCTCTCCCGGTTCCCGTACATTCTGATAATTTCCACAGGGTTATTAATCCCGGCTATTTGGCATAACTCCTTGATATACAAATTCAGTTTTACGTTGGACATTAACGGTAAAGGAAAAGCCCTGTCCTTGTATTTGTTGATAATCTCATAAGAGAAAGGATTAAAAGGTATCACTAAGGGGACCAGTTTTTTCCGCTTTGTTTTCTTAATCACTATTTCGATGCAGTCCGTCTTTATATGCTCCCACCGCAACCGGTTCAGGTCGCTATACCGCAACCCTGTAGCACAGGAAAAACAAAAAATGTCCCGGACCTGGTCCAACCGCTTGTTACCAGTTAAATCCAAATTGTAAAGGGTGGTGAACTCCTTTTCTGTGAGGGCAATGACTTCTAATTGTGGTTTCTCTATAGTGAAAGTAATGGCCGGGACCGCAACCCCCTGTTTCCGTGCATAGGCTAAAAAGGTTTTCAGGGTGCTTAACTGCTTTGCTATAGTAATATTATTCAGCCTGACCTCCCTTGCCTTACCCTTTATGGTCTCCATCCGGGGAACGGCTAAGAAGTTTTGAAACTGGTCGAAAAACTGATCGTTAATAGTAGAAAATTCAACCCTTGTTCTGCTGGCCTTCTCATAGGCCATCAGATGCCTTTTAAGGGACTTATATACCGTCAGGCTTCCGGGTTCCCTTGTCGCTGAATTAGCGGCTATATACTGATCTATGAACTCATAAACGAAGTTGGTCCGGGCTTCCTTCTTTGTTTCCGGTTTGTCCAGCTCTTTTAGTTCCTTCAGGACCATTTCGGATGAATAGACAACCCCGGACAACCTAAACCGCTGCTCAATATCTTCTATGAAGTTTCTTAGCTGGTCCAGTCTTTTATTAATGTCCCTGATTTTGTCAATAGTGGGGATAGTTAGTACCTTAACCCCCGGATAAGCCCTTTTTATAGTCACATCCTTTACAAATACGGCTAATTGGTTGGTAGCTTCCCAATTTTCGGGGAACAAGGATTCCCCTACCCCGTAATATTTCCGTCTTCCCTTGATGGAATAAGTTAATTCTAATGGCTGTTTGCCGCTTTCGTTTACTTTGTTTGCTCTGATTACATAGCGTAGTGTTCCGCCTTTTTTGCGTTTCATGTTATTCTGTTTAGGTATCAAATCGGGTATCAATTTTCTTGATACCCATTAATGGCAATTTATTCCATGTGATACCTAAACCCGCACTGGTAGCGGTTTTTATTGAGTGAGGGCTATCACTGACTATCATTCACAATCAGTATTTATAATCCCTCGGTCTCCGCCTTCGCCCTCCGAAGCTAAAGCTACGGAGGGCTTTTTGTTGAATCACTTTTCTGAACAAATTTTATCAGGGGCTTCGGCGGACATGTCCGCTCTTGTCCTCCGTAGCTTTAGCGAAGGAGGGATTCGCCCTCCGAAATCACACCCTGTCTTATTTCCTTCCTTTTTTCAGCTTCACTGTTTTCCCCGATTTTGCCGATTTTCTTGCCGCGTCCAGGATTTCCATTACCAGTAAATTATTTTCAAAAGATGAAAGATCATAGGGTTGCATGACCACTTTCTTTTTAATTACTGCCGCAAAAAAAGCAAACGGGTCATCGTAGGGGGCAGCTTGCTCTGGCAGCCTCTCTGTTGTTTCAGTGAAGCCATCATATCCTTTTGCCATACGAACACGCAGATCATGACGATTATCGGCGTAAATCACGCCTCTCCTGCCGTACACTTCCATGTCTTTCCGGCCAATGGGCCAGTTCCAGGAAGGTTGAATAATTACTTTGCAATCTTCATATAAAAGAATAATGGTTGCTTCATCATCCACCAACGGATTATTCTGCCGCTGTAACTGCTGCGTAACCGCAGTAACTGACAGGGGTCTTTTGCCCCTCAGCATCCAGGTGGCGATATTGGCACCATAACATCCAAAATCAGTGATAGCACCTCCCCCGTTTTGTACGGGATCAATCAGCCAATCGAGAAATTCTTTGTTTACCCCAATCTCTTTGGGGCCCCTGTGCCCATCCCTGATGATGAGTTGCACCAGGCTGCCTACACTGTCAGCCTGTAGCAGTTCATCTGCTTTATGAACCGTGGGATACCAGGTGGTTTCATAATTTACCAGTAAATGAATATTATACCTGGCCGCCAGTGACTGCATTTTAATGGCCTCCTTTACATTCAGGGCCAGCGGTTTCTCCACCATTACATGAATCCCGAGTGGCGCACAGGTTTCTACCACTTTCAGATGTTCAGCAATCGTCCCGAAAGCGGCAACGGCTTCGGGTTTTTGGGCAGTTACCAATTCTTCAATGCTGTTATACAGTTTGCTTAGCGGGAATTGATATTGCTGCGCATAACGCATTGCCAGCTCTTTGTTCGGTTCAACGATTCCGGCAATAGTGATCTCGCCCCGCTTTTCGCTATTAAAAATCCAGTGCACATGGGTATGCGTAAGACCGATAACTCCGATATGCAATGGAGCTGAAGTTTGTGCCTTGACGGCATTCAGAGAAACTACTAAAATGAAAAGGAGGTGGAGCGACTTCATCATTTCTATTCATTGAAGTAGTGAAAATACGAAGTTAAATTTTCATTCGGATGTTGGTGTCACTACTCACCACTCACTATTCACCACTCACCACTCCCCGTTGTTCGCCCATCGTAATTACCTGCGCTATCTCCTCCTTTGGGTGACCAACCCTTCCCTCCAGGAAGTACATGTCGATATCGCCTATATTCTTTGCATTAATCTTACCCCGGTAGGAACAGGCAAAACGGTCTTTTACCAATTCATAAACGGAGGAGGAAACATTGATCTTACCCGGTTCTCCATTGCTTTCCATCCGGCTGGCAATGTTTACGGTACTGCCCCAGATATCATAGGCATACTTACGCTTTCCTACCACCCCGGCCACAATGGGGCCAACGTGAATACCTATGCGCATTTCCCAGGGTACCAGTCCGGCATCCATCCGCTTCTGATTATGCCGCAATGCATAGTTGCGCATTTCAATGCCGGCCCGGATCATATTCTCCACATGGTTTTCGTCGGGCGTTGGAATACCTCCCGCACACATATACGCATCCCCGATGGTTTTGATCTTTTCTAGATTGTATTTCTCCATGATCTCGTCAAAGACCACAAAGCAGGTACTGAGTTCTTCCACCAGGTCCTGGGGCTGCATCTTATCCGCAATAGCCGTAAATCCTTTAAAATCGGTAAACATAACGGAGACCGATTCGAAATACCTTGGTTGTGATTTACCTGTAGTCTGTAACTCTTTGGCCACTTCCTCCGGCAGAATATTGAGCAATAATCCCTCGATCTCTCCTTTCTGTTTGTCAACTATTCTATGTGTTTTAACCTTGATCCGGTAGTTGCGGTAGATCAGCAAGGCAATCAGCAGTACCAGGACCAGGCCGACGGTTGCCGCTGTCTTCATCAATTGCTGCCGTTTTAGTTTCTGATCACTCAGGGCTTTATCCTTTGTTAACAGATTAATTTCGCCCTGTTTTTTCTGCAGGTCAAAATCAAATTGCAGGGTTCCTAGTTTTTTATCAGTTTCACTGTTATAAATCTTTGCTGTTATGGCAGAATAAAAGGACTGGTATTCAAAAGCCTTCTTATAATTGGCCGTCTGAGAAAAGGCTTTTGCCATTTCCTGGTAGAGATCTTTCAGTTCATGATTGGCCTCTATTTCCAGGGCCGTTGTTTCTGCCTTTGCAAACTGATTAAGGGCGGTGACGAAATCGCCTTTCTTCACATATACATTTCCCAGTCCCATTCTTGACTGCACCTGTCCCATTTTACTATTGAACTTCTCTGCCAGGCTCACGGCGGCATTATGATTCCGGAGAGCCAGATCAAACTGTCCTGTTTTGTTATACACTTTTCCCAATGCATTGTAGGCATTCAGACTACCTTCCGTATCCCCATACGCTTTCAGCGCCTTGTTAAAATAGAGCAGGGCTTTTGTATGATCATTCCTTTCATAATAAATAGATCCGATATTCACCGATATGGCGCCCAGCTCGGTTTGCTTATCCAGTTCCTCGCATAATTTCAGCGCCTTTTCATAATACTCCAGCGCTTTATCATAGGTAGCCGGCTTGATAAAATAAACACCGCCTACATTATTCAACGCGATCAGGATCCTGAATTTATCCCCGGCCAGTTCAGAATACCGCAACGACTGCAGGTAATTCTCCAGGGCCTTGGTGTCATCACCCCGGTCATAATATACCACCCCGATATTGCTGTACAGATTGGCGATCCCGCTGTTATCCTTCATATCGAGAAAGACCTGGAGCGATTGTTTATAAAAATCAAGCGCCTCGATGTGCATACCCTGGAAATAATAAACGATCCCCGTATTCTTCAAAGCCAGGGCTTCTCCTTTCTTAAACCCGATCGATTGGGCCATCGTTTTTGCCTGGTTTGAAAGGGCAAAGGCTTTTGCCGTATCACTGCTGAAAAACTCTTTAGTTTGTTGCAGCAGGGCATTCACTTTTACGGTATCACCTGCCGGCAATGATCCGGCATCACCGGAAGCCTGGGCAAAACCTGGTAAAGTGGATACAAACAAACCGATGGTTATAAGGATACTTTTGAATTTCATCTTTCTACTGATTAATCGTTTCAGGGTTAGTAATGGATGATACTTATTTAATTATTCTTTTACAAACCGGATCGCTTTCACTAGACCGGTTTCTTTATAACGCAACAGGTAGAGTCCATTGGCCAGACCAGACACATCCAGTTCCACACTGTTGCCGGATATCCGTCTGCTGATTTTAACGGTACAGGCCCTTCCGCTCACATCATAAATAAACAGGCTCTTGTCGTTCAGCAATCCTTGTTGTAAAGTAATGATCACCCTGTCAGATGCCGGATTCGGATAGAGCACGGCATTACCGGTTTTGGTTTGCTCAGCGGCCGGATCCGGCTGCTTCGTTACTTCCTCATTATTATCCGGTGTGTCTTCTGTTTCCATTTCATCCGGTATTTCCTCCCATTCCGAGCGACCTGTCGTGCTGCATCGTTTTGAGGTGGCCCTTGCCGTTACAGATTCTGTTACCAGGGTATTACACTCATAGGATCGTAGTTCCCATTTCAAAGCGGTTCCGTCGAATGGAACTTCAAACCGGGTAGTGCCGTTTCCAGGCAGGAAAATCACCTCTTGCTGAGAAGCATCAAATGAACCGGTGGAGGAGAGTTTATTATTCACCCCTACCGGAATGTATACCGGTGTACTGTTGCTGTTCTTGGAATAGAAACGGGCCACATACCGGCGGTTCTGTGGTACATACGACGCGCCTCTGTCCTCCACGCACTGCAGGTAGGTATCCACATCATCCGCATTTCCACCTTTGGGATTAATGTAGAGCTGACTGTTAATATAGGTCACGAAATAATTACTACTGTTGGCAAACGGATTGAGCAGCGGTATAATGGTATATACTCCAGCCGCCCCGGTACAGGAAGGACTTAATGAATGTGACACAGTTGGATTATCGCCGTTTTTCAGCCCGGTGATCGTAGACGTAAATACCGGTAAAGCCTGTCCTTTATAGATCCATTTCAGGTCGGCCTTCACTTCCAGGCTTATTTTTTTGATCTCAAACGTTACACCAGGCACCAGACTTAACAGGTAATTTGTTCCGGCTGATAGTGTATTCAGCGTATAAGCATATGTACCGGCATTGTTACCTGGCACCCTGCCGAGTGTCCCGGTGAATGATCCTGCATTCAGTCCGGCGTTAATGGTATAGGTAAACACCGGATCAGCGGCTCCATATAATTTAAATTGTCCCGCGTTTGCTGTTATCGTTACGGGTTTGGCCATGATGGCAAACCGGGCACTGCCACCCAGCGTGAGCATATAATTGTTACCGGCACTGAGGGAACCTAATGTATAAGCATACAGGCCCACATCCGAACCGGATTCCCTGTCCAATGAACCATTGAATTCATCATTCGGCTGAAGGGTTTCGCTGGCCGTATAGGCAAATACGGGATCCGCATCACCATACAGTTTGCTTTGATCAGCAACAGGTGTTATTACAATCGCACGACTGGTTATAGCAAATGTATTTTCTCCTCCGACACTGAGGGTATAATTAGGTCCGGCGCTGAGCGTACCGATTGTATACGGATAGTTTCCGGCATTATTACCACTTTCACGACTAATGGCACCCGTAAAATCAGAGACACTTAATCCGGCATTATTGGTATAAGTATAAACCGGATCCGCACTGCCATATACTTTTTGCTGTCCGGCTACAGGCGTTACAACAACAGGCGCTGGTAAAATGGTCACCACTCCTGCGAGGTGCGTGATTTCAAAATTAGGATTGACAAATGATCCCGGAATCACATACTGCTGTCCGGCATCGAGTCCGGTTACCATATTCAGTGATTTCAGCGGATTGACACCCTGTCCTATTTCGGTTGTATCCAGCACCACGGCTGTTCTTTCTTCACTGTTTACAATAGGTATTGCCTGTCCATTGACAATCGTCACCGCCTGGCCATTCACAATTGTTACCGCCTGGCCATTTACAATCGTCACCGCCTGGCCATTCACAATCGTTACCGCCTGACCATTCACAATCGTTATTGCCTGACCATTCACATAAGATTCCTGGGCCACCAATCCTTTTGATCGTACACCGGATATGGCATTCAGCATTGTGGTTTGTGCGGCATTATTGTTGAAGTCCAGAATAGATTCCTGGGTGATATCCACCACATTGGTGCTACTGGTAATATAAGAACCATTGACTAATTCTTTATTTTGTATCGTACGGGTCGATTGCAGGGATTGAGGTCCGGCCTGGAAACTAAGCTGGTTGATTTCCGGAGCGGTTAAGACTTCGGGAATCGTATCGGTGACTACGCCATTTACAATGGTAACGGCCTGGCCATTCACAATCGGAATGGCTTGTCCGTTTACAATGGTGACCGCCTGGCCATTCACAATGGTAACTGCCTGACCATTTACAATCGGAATGGCTTGTCCGTTTACAATGGTGACCGCCTGGCCATTTACGAGACCTAATACATCTTTGCCCGAACCATCTTTGGCCAGTTGTGACTGGTGCGTGGTTTGAATGGCATCTAATACCGTACCCACACTGGGGATATTGGCCCCGTCAGCCGCATTGGTCAGTGCATAATTAAATTGAATATCCGGTATTTTCTGCAGGTAAGTGACCGTGGTATCACGGGCCGTTACGGTTACCGGCAGTTTTCCGATGGTCAGTGTACCATTGGTGAATGTATAATTATACAATTCATTCATTCCGATATCCACCGGATCGGTTTCACTGAATACCCGGTTGGGGGTAATCGAATAGGTTCCTACATTACTTAAAATATCATTGTTGGCAGAGGAAGTCAGGGTCAGCTGATCCAGCCCCAATTGCTGCGTGGTTAATCCGGGTGCTGGCAAATCAGCCAGGGCCACGCCATCCACCGTCACAGTGTAGGTAAATTCAGGGAAGGACTGGGCATACTTCTTGGTTTTGTTTTCCGCTTTCACCACCACATTCTTTTTAACGACATCAAAGAATTTGAGTGTATCACTCGTGCCCCCGTCGATACCGGTAGAAAATAACGGTGGTGTATACACGGAGATGGCCGGATCGCCCACAAATGCCGGCACTTCAGCCGTTGCCGTATCTCTTCCGGCACTGAGATAGAGTAAGGTTAGGCTGGAATCACGGAAACGCACTACCGATGTGGGACTCAGGTTTAATCCGGTTATGGTTAAGGTAAACGGACTGCTGCCGGGTATGGTATTGGGCGGCACGACGAGTTGAATCAATGATGGATCCGGTGCGGCAAAACTGCGCATGGCGGCATCCGCATTGATAAAGCCGGCTCCTGAAGCAAAATTATAGCCAGGGCTGCTACCCAATGGAGTGGCCGTGCTTTTCAGTAAGGTTTTGATTTCGTACGCGGATACCGACGATTGATTCAGGAATTTTTTCTTTCCTTCCATTAGTAAGGCCGCTACTCCGGCCACGTGCGGGGCCGCCGCGGACGTACCAAAGAAGTTGGAATACTCAGTATCCGGATCATTGGGCTGATCAATGCCCATGTTTACCGTTGTATTCACGCCATCAGGTGCCACGAGATCCGGTTTATTACGCACGATATTGTTTACTACCGTACCACCAATCGAAGAAAAAGCCTGCAGGGTGGCTTTACGATCAAAGCGGGCTGCCCCCACCGTAATAGCGCTGTCTGCATTGGATTGTCCGATAATGGTGGAACCACCGCTATATCCATTAAAAGTGATATCCCCCTGGAACACCACGATCTTAAACCGGGGCGGCGGATTGCTACCATCGTTAACTGTATTATTCACGACCAGCATATGTGTGGAGGCAGGCCCTGAATAGATAAAAGGTAAAAATTCAATCGGATCCCCGTTCAGGTTATCCCGGTTAAATCCAAACAAGGCAGTACCATCCGTATTGGGTGTGAGATAAATATCGAGATCATTTTTGGTGCCGTTGCTGGCGGTCTCTCCCAGAGAATAGATACTGTCCAGCCATTGCAACACGATCGTGTATTGCTGTCCGGGAACCAGGGTCACATTCAGGAACGGATTGCCTGAGCCAAGATCGTGTGCTTTACCACCCAGGTTACCGGGTGCCGTCATAGGAGTAAATACGCCATCAAATGATTTTTTGGCAAAATTTCCGGCAGCTGAAATATAGGTCGCGCCAGCGGCAGTTACTTCACCTACGGCATTGGCCACCACCCCGTCTTTCAGGAAGGGTTCGGTGATATACGTAATATCGTCGGTGATAATATTACATCCGGCAGCTTTTAATTCACGTATCCCATCCGCAAAATCATTGGCGGTTTCAATGCCGGTTCTGAAATACAATTGGGCCTTGGGAGCAATATCATGAATGATCTGCAACATCGCCCTTCCTTCATCTGAGCGGACAAAACGGGATTCCTTTAATACAGTTACCGGGTTCTCATTATTTGGATTACCGGCACCGGGAAGGTCTTTCTCCCGCACATCATCAGCGGCCGTACTATTGACCGGATTGGAGGAAGCGGAGGCGATGGTACCAAAGCTGTTGGATAACACGCCTATCTTGATTCCTTCCCCGCTCAGGTTATATCCCAATCGTACCAGGTCTGCTTTTATCGTGGTATCTCCCTGTGTTCGGGTCAATCCGGCTGTGATGTTACTATAGTTGGTAAAGGCGCGGTAATAAGGACGGGCATAAACGATCCGGGGGGAAAGATCCGGATCCGTATTCAGACTGAGCAGTTTGTTGATCGGGAACAGTCCGGTAATAATCAGCTGACTGGCATCCTCGCCCAGCAGGTCGGTCATCTGCCAGGGTCCACCGGTGGCGGTGAGCTTGCCTTTTACATAACTGTATTCTCCGGCCTTTACAATTACATCAATAAATATTTTTCCATTCTGAATATCAAAGAAAGGGGAAGGCGTTCCGTTATTCTGCACTACAGCCTGCAATTCCGAACCGATGATATCACTTACTTTACCGGTCACGATCACCGTATCGGTGGATGAGCAACCCGGATTGGAGGTTACAGTCAAGACATAGGTACCTGCGGAATTCACGGTAATAGTAGCCGCATCGGGAGCGGTGCTGATCACCCCGCCATTAATAGCCTGCCAGTTATAGGTGACCCCTGAAGTACCTGAAGTACCGGTCAATGTGGTCGGGTTTTCAAAATCCAGCGCCTTATCCGGTCCGGCATTGGCATTGGGCGGTGTACAGAGATTATACGGGGCAAAATTTACGGTTACACCTCCCTGTAAGTTGATCTGCGTACCACTCCAGAGTGCTCCTTTAATAGAAGAGGAAGGACCGTTGGGAGCGCCTATTTTTATAGCGGCATAAGGAGCCCAGAGTGTTCCTAACCAGCCGGAAGGATTACCGGATCCATTGGAACCGTTTGACATATAAAAGGCGGCAGTATGATCATATGGATTAGTAGAGCCTGTTCCATGAGTCTCTACATAAATCCGGTTGGCAGAACCACCATTGATGGTACTGAAACCGGCTTTATTCAACCGGACATCCCCGTGAATATAAATTTTGAAATCACCGGTGGCAGTATTATTAAAATTATAAACGATACTGCTGTTTGGACCTGTGGTGGTGAATGATTTAAACACATAAACACCCGGACCGGATAAGGTCAGTTTTTTATTATTCCCCAGGTTTACATTTCCATATACACCGGGCGCAATCGTAGCCGTATTGGAAATATTTGTTGTCCCGAAATTGGGAAAATCAGTAATGGGCGGCATCGCAGGTAGTCCCGGTAATTCAGGGCTGCCATATACCACCCCACCTGCGGGGGCTGGGCCTATATATGGATAAACAGAGGAAGGAGCCGGCAAAGTTACATTCCCATAGATGGTGCCACCTGCTACAGTGACTTTCCCGTTTGCATTTATATTGCCAGTTAACGGATTTCCGCTGACACCCAGGATTGTACCCGTTCCGGTTGCAATCACGTTTCCCGGTACACCCACAGGGCTGAGTCCCGCTGAAAGATTCCCTTTCACTACATTACCACTGAAAAGCTGAATGGTACCTCCACTATATATATTTCCATTTAAGGTAAGTGAGCCTGTTGTTTTGACCAGGTTATAACTACCCACAGAACCGAGACCAGCCCCTTGAATGGTAGCCTGCAGATGACAGGAAGTGCCGATCAACACTCCGTATCCCGGAGCAGACGGGGTGGTTTGTCCGGCCGCCTGTTTCCCTCCGAAAAGAACATAATCAGAAATACTGGTTTGTGCCTGCAAAACAGCAGCAGGCAAAGTGGCGCCAAATAAGAATACAATACAGATAAGGCGCAATGGCCCTTTCGAAATGAAGTTCATTTCCGTTGGTTTTTGGTGGTTTGCAAGAGAATCAAAGTGGTTGTTCGGTCGGATAAGGTGGATTTTCAATAAACACCCTTTCATATTGAGGATGGCTCAATTGAAAAATGAACATTGCTACGCATCAGGTAGATTAAGTCACTGCTTTTAAATAGGAATAGTGGGAATGAGGTGGGCAGGAAAAATTTAATCTGATAAGAAACATGGTCTTACTCCATGGTTTATTATCGAACCATCAAGATACTGTTTTTTTCTATGGTCAGGTAATTATTTATAGTTTACCGTTACTGTTTAACGACAGATACCATATTGGCAAACAAATATTTAACGAGAATTGTCCCTGGCATCATTTAATTGAAAATTAGCAGCAAAAAGATTGATAATTGTCAACAGCTCCTGCATTTCCCGGAATCCAGTACCTTCCGTGCTATTATGTATTACTTCTGGAAATTCTATTTCAAACTCATCGGCTGGAAGTTACGGGAACCCTTTCCCGGCCCCTTACCTAAGGCAGTATTGGCGGTCGGACCGCACACCAGCTGGCAGGATTTTATTATCGGGGTAGCAACAAGGAGTCTGATGCGGATCGGACCCATTTACTTCCTCGGAAAAAAAGAATTGTTTGACGGTCCTTTTGGCTGGCTGTTCCGGGCCTTAGATGGCAAACCGGTGGACCGCTTCAGTAATAAAGGGATGGTGGAACAGGTGGCTGAATTATTCAGTAAGGACCCTAATTTCAAGATTGCCCTGGCCCCGGAAGGTACCCGTAAACGGGTGGATAAACTCCGCACCGGCTTTTATCATATTGCCGAAAAGGCGGGCGTACCGATCGTACTGGTAGGATTTGATTTTAAAACCAAACAGGTTTGTTTTTCGAACCCATTGTATCCCTCCAATGAAGAACAGGATATGAAAACAATACACAATTTCTACGGGAGCATGACAGGAAAATTTCCAGAGAAAGATTTACAGCACTTAGGGAAGCTAGAAGCTAGCATCTAGAAGGAAACAGCCCCTCCTGTGAATTTGTGTCTAAATGAACAAAAAGTTCCTCGTTTTACGGCATTCCCCTTCTCGCTTCTAGCTTTTTGCTGCTAGCTTACTAAACAATTCCCGCACATTCCGCTCCGTTATCTCTGCAACTTCTTCAATAGAAATGTTTTTCAAACCGGCCAGTTTCTCCACCACATATTTCAGGTAGGATGGTTCGTTTTGTTTCCCCCGGAAAGGCACCGGGGCGAGATAAGGTGCATCGGTTTCCAGTACTACTTTATCGAGACTGATCGTATCAAACACTTTGTCAAGCCCGCCGTTTTTAAAGGTTACGACCCCGCCAATTCCGAGATAAAAACCAAGATCCATAATCTGTTGGGCCTGGACCGTGTTTCCGGAAAAGCAATGAAACACCCCTTTTAGCTTTCCGTTCTGGTTGCGTCTGACCACTTCAATACACTCATCGGTGGAGTTCCGGGAGTGGATAGCGATGGGCAAATCAAATTCCAGTGCCCAATGGATCTGTTCTTCAAATGCGAGGTATTGCTGTTCGGTAAAAGTCTTGTCCCAGTAAAAATCCAGCCCGATCTCCCCCACGGCCACAAATCCACCTTTTTCGAGGTAGGCGCGGGCAATTTTCAATTCCTCCCGGAAATGCTCCTTGACATAGCAAGGATGGAGGCCCATCATGGGTCTGCACTGGCCGGGATATTGACGGGCCAGTTCCAGCAGGGCAGCATGGGATTCTGAGTCGATGGCCGGTAGCAATATATTACTAACTCCCTCTTTTTCAGCTCGTTCCAGCATTTCCTTCCGGGTTTCGGCAAATTCTGGCAGGTAAATATGGGCGTGGGTGTCCGTAAGTTTCATGAAAAAAGGGGTTCAGGCCGCAAAACTCTGCAAAAAACTTTAAGATTCCCTTAAACTTTTCGGTCCGGGAACGTTCCTAAAGAAGTTAACTTGTCAACCCAAATCAAAACATAGTTTATGAAACTCAGGCTTATTAAGGCTGTTTACATTATTATCAGCTTCCTTTTTACCTCTTTTATCTTCACTTCCTGCCAGAAAGAGCAGAGTCAGAGTGAACAGGATGCCCAGGAAGTGGAAGCATCCCGCATCTCCGGAGAGTCAGAATCAGAAGCGGAAACCGTTTTCAATGGTGTTTTTGACGATGCCATGGGCGTAAACGATGAGGTTGGAATTGGTGGTACCGGTGTTTTTGGACGCCTGAACGTTTGTCCAACCGTTACGATCACCCGCCCGAATCTCCCCGATCTTTTCCCGGTCCGCGTTGAAATGGATTTCGGTGCCAACGGATGTATAGGTCCTGACGGTCATTTCCGGAAAGGAAAAGTTATTACCGTTTATACGAAGCGTTTACTGATACCCGGAGCGGTTGCCGAAACCAGTTTTGATGGCTTTTATGTAGATAGTGTACATGTGGAAGGCACGCATAAAATCACGAATATCAGTACGGTAGTCACAGCCGGTACCCCCCCAGTTGATCGTAAATTCAGGGTGGTAATAATCAATGGCAAACTGACAAAACCCAATGGCAATTATATCTCATGGAACAGTGAGAAAACCATTTCCCAGGTTGAAGGACTGGGAACCATCCTTCCGATGGATGATATTTTCAAAATAGAAGGTGGAAGCCGTGGACAGGTTAAAAGAGGAAATCTGCTGGTTGGTTTTAATTCCAACATTACGGAACCTCTGATGAAACGCTTTAATTGCCGCTGGATTGCCAAAGGAATCGTGAAAACAGTGCGGTTAAATGCAAGCACCAACAGCCCTTGGGTAGCCACTTTAAACTTCGGTATCGGCAATTGTGATAACCTGGCGGTCCTGACAATTAATGGAGTTTCTTACCAAATTACTTTGCCGTAATAAAAAAATTATTATACCTTTAAACCAGTTTTCATAGGGTACGGATTAAAAACGGGCCAGGGTTTCTACCCAGGCCCTAACTTTTTTTAGCGAAGCCTGTCATTTTTTCCTCCCAAAATGGCAGAAAATTCAAATCCCTTTTTACTAAAGTGCTCCAATACAAGGGGTAACGTATTACTCATTTTCGGCCATGCTTTTTCACTATCGTGGAATACCACAATGGAACCATTGTTCGTATGCCTGGCAACATTCTCAAAACAATTTTCTGCACTGACCGATTTGTCGAAGTCGCCGCTCAGCACATCCCACATTATAATACGGTAATGATGCATTTTTTTGACCTGGGCCGACCTGATCTTTCCATAAGGCGGCCGGAAAAGCGGGGATTGAATATACCGTTTGGCCAGACCTACATTCCGTAAATATGTCTCCGTTTTGGTGAACCAGCCATTCAGGTGATCCTGTGTATGATTACCTACCGAATGACCTTCTGCTACTATCCGCTGGAAAATTTCAGGGTAAGCTGCCACATTTTTTCCCAGGCAGAAAAAAGTAGCTTTTGCCTCATACTTTTTCAAGGTATCGAGCACAAACGGGGTGGCTATGGGATGCGGGCCATCATCAAAACTCAGGTAAATTTTTTTCGCAGAAGTATCCATCTGCCATATCCTTCTTGGATAAAGTCGTTTCAGCCACCAGGGTGTTTTAATCAGATAGTTTCGCATTGTCTGAAATAGTCCCTGAATTCTTTTACCCGGCAAGGAAGGCCATCTATCTTTGCTGCCTATGAATAAAAGAGTCAGGGTTCGTTTTGCTCCCAGTCCTACCGGCGGCCTGCACCTCGGCGGCGTCAGAACTGTATTGTTTAATTATTTATTCGCCCGAAAACATGGTGGCGATTTCCTGGTGCGGATCGAAGATACCGACCAGAACCGTTATGTGCCCGGCGCGGAAGAATATATTTTTGACACCCTGAAATGGTGTGGTCTGGAGCCTGATGAAAGTGTGCAGCATGGGGGTAATTATGGCCCCTATCGTCAGAGTGAACGAAAAGCCAGTTACCGGATATTCGCTGAACAATTGGTAAATGCCGGTCATGCGTATTATGCATTTGATACCCCGGAAGAACTGGAAACCATGCGGCAGGAATATAAAACGCCGGAAAATCCTTCCCCGCAATATGACCACAGCATCCGGATGAAAATGCGGAATTCCCTCAGCTTAACCGCTGAGGAAACTGCGCAATTACTGGCCAACGGCACCCGCCATGTGATCCGTATTAAAATGCCGGAAAATGAAACCGTCAGTTTCACCGATATGATCCGTGGCGAAGTGAGTTTTGAGTCTGGTACCGTAGATGATAAAGTATTATTGAAAGCCGATGGCATGCCTACCTATCACCTTGCGGTGGTGGTGGATGATCAGGCCATGGAAATATCTCACGCTTTCCGCGGGGAAGAATGGCTGCCCTCGGCCCCGGTGCATATACTATTATGGAAATATCTTTTCGGTCTGGACCAGATGCCCCAATGGGCGCACTTTCCCCTGATCCTCGGACCGAGTGGTAAGCTTAGCAAAAGAGATGGGGCTAAATATGGTTTCCCCGTTTTTGCCATGAACTGGACTGATCCAAAAACAGGTGAGCTTACCGAGGGCTTTAAAGAAAAAGGATTCTTACCCGAAGCCTTTATCAACCTGCTGGCCCTGCTTGGCTGGAATGAAGGCACCGAACAGGAGATCTATACCAAAGAAGAGCTGATCCAAAAGTTCTCCATGGAACGGGTACACAGTGCCGGGGCGAAATTTGATTATGAGAAAGCGAAGTGGTTTAATCATGAATGGCTGAAGCGGTTGGAGGTTGGAAGTTTGAAGTTGGAGGTTAAGACCCTGCTGACTGAAAAAGGCATTACTGTAACCGACGATTCGGTATTGGAAAAAGTAATTGGTTTGGTGAAAGACCGTTGTCAGTTGCTCACCGATTTTGTACAACAGTCCGACTATTTCTTTAAAGCACCGGAAACTATCGATACAGCAGCGGTGAAACCGAAGTGGAATGAAGCCAAACAATTATTCTTTGCGGAACTGATCCGGAATTATGAGCTGGCTACTGACTGGGAGGCCCATACGCTGGAAAATAATTTAAAGGAGATCGCTGCAGTAAATGACCTCAAGCCAGGTGAACTGATGCTTCCCCTCCGGATTATGCTGGTGGGTGGTAAATTCGGTCCGGGGGTTTTTGATATTGCCGCTATACTGGGAAAAGCAGAAACCATCAAACGGATGGAGACGGCTCTGGCCTTGTTGCAATAGATCATTCCGCCGCAAATCAACCCTGCTTTTGTATTTGCTCCATCAGCGAAACAAAAGTACTGCTGCCCAAAGATTCAATCAGTTTGAGGTCTTGCACATCCAGCTGAAACAATCCCGTTGTATTGCCCTGTACCTGTTCCGGCGTGCGGATACCCGGAATGATCACGGACACTTCCGGATAACTGAGCAGGTAGCTTAAAGCCAGCTGCGTTTTGCTGCAATTATATTTTTCACAGAGCTGCCAGACCGGGGCAAGCGCCTGCGCACAAGCTTCCACGATTGAGGGTACCAGCCGTTTACGTCGGTGATCATTTTCAGGAAATGAAGCCCCTCCATCAAATTTACCTGTGAGCAGACCAAACTGCAAAGGCATGCGGGCAATGATCCCGTATCCTTTTTCGCCCGCCACTTTCAGCAGCGGAAGACTGTGCTGGTTGATCAGGTTCAGTACCAGCTGAAACCCATTCCCGAATTCATGTTCCATCAAATACCCCGCTTCCGGAAAAGGATCAAATGTATTAAGGGAGAGTCCCCAGAAGCGGATCTTTCCGGCCTGTTGCAATTGGAGCATGGCATCAATACAATCTCCCTGTTGTAAATGGGTCAAACGGGCAGTATGTAATTGATAAAAGTCAATGCGGTCTCTTTTGAGCCTTTTCAGGGATTGGTCACAAGCTGTTGTGATATACTCAGCAGAATAATCCACGGTGAATTGTTCATTCCGCGACACATTCCCCACTTTGGAGGCAATCAGGATCTCTTTCATCTGCCCGATTGTTCTACCCAGTAATTCCTCTGAATGGCCCAGTCCATAAATATCAGCGGTATCAAAGAAGTTAATACCGGCCTCAACGGATGCCAGGATAGCTGCTTCCGACACACGATCATCCACATCCCCCCATCCGATGGCCGTGGAGCCAATCATGGCTCCGCCGCCAATGGCCCAGGCTCCAAAGCCAATTTCACTGACCCGCAGGTCCGTATTTCCGAATTTCCGGTATTGCATGCTGTAATTTACAGGGTAGTGAAGGAAAGCACCTAATTTTGTATCCTGAAATTTTGCCAGATGAACAGACCTATCAGAGTATTAGTGGCCAAATGTGGACTCGATGGCCATGACCGCGGTGCCAAAGTAATTGCCACCGCCCTGCGGGATGCAGGAATGGAAGTAATTTATACCGGACTTCGTCAGACCCCCGAGATGGTGGTGAACGCCGCCCTGCAGGAAGATGTGGATGCCATTGGTATCAGCATTCTGTCCGGTGCACACAATACCGTTTTCCCGAAAGTGATTACCCTGATGAAAGAAAAACAACTGGATGATGTATTACTGACCGGCGGTGGAATTATTCCGGATGAAGACATTGAGGAGCTTAATAAAATCGGCGTGGGCCGCCTTTTCCATCCGGGTACCAATACCCATGAAATTGCGGACTATATTACTGGTTGGGTAAAAGAACACCGTAATTTCTAACTGTTACATCCCCGTTTTACTGACCGGGTAACCCCTGGCCTGGTTTTGATTTTCACCCCCCAAAGGGTCCACGGAATAATTGTTTAATTCAATTATCCATCTTATCTTCCGGCTGCGCAGTGATTACTACTGTTGCCCGCTACGGTTACATCCACTTAGACTACCACTACTTCTTTTTTATCGTAAACTGATTACGTATGGAATCTCATTCCCTTCTGGCGAGCTATGGTACAGACCCCCGTGTCTGGGATGAAATGTTCGGCAAAAACGGCATCCGTTCCGCCTACCAAAACATTGTGTCCGCCATCCAGGATTTGTCAGCCGATGAAATGACCCATAAGGATGAACTGGCCAAAAAATTATTTATGAGCCAGGGCATCACCTTTACGGTTTACAGCAGCGGCGAAGGGATTGAAAAAATTTTCCCCTTCGACATCATTCCCCGTATCCTGGAAGCAGCCGAGTGGAAACATATTGAAGAAGGCATCAAACAGCGGCTGAAAGCGCTGAATATTTTCCTGAAAGATATTTATCACCAGCAGTTCATCATTAAAGACGGGATCGTACCGGCCAAACTGATCTACTCCTGTCCCAACTTCGTGCGGCAGATGGTGAATGTGAATGTGCCCTTTGATATCTATACCCATATTTCCGGCATCGATCTGATCCGGGATCATGACGGCACTTATTATGTACTGGAAGATAACCTGCGTACCCCCTCTGGCGTTTCTTATATGCTGGAAAACCGCAGTATCACTTACCGAATTTTTCCGGATCTGTTGCCTCGTAATAAGGTTCGTTCCGTAAAAGATTATCCGGATCTTTTATTGAAAAATCTGGTTACCCTGGCCAATCGCCAGAAAAGTGACCCCACCGTGGTATTGCTCACTCCCGGTATTTATAACTCTGCCTATTTTGAACATACCACCCTGGCCCGGATGATGGGCATTGAGCTGGTGGAAGGCAGTGACCTCCTCGTGGATAATCATAAAGTGTACATGAAAACCACCAGCGGACTGAAGCAGGTGGACGTGATCTATCGCCGCGTGGATGATGATTTTATTGATCCGTTGGTTTTCCGGGGCGACAGTATGCTTGGTGTACCCGGCATTTATGGCGCTTACCGTACCGGCAATGTGGCCATTGTAAATGCCATGGGCAACGGAGTGGCCGATGATAAGGCCGTGTACTCTTATGTACCTGCCATGATCCGTTACTACCTCAATGAAGAGCCGATCCTGAAAAATGTACCCACCTATCAGCTGGAACTTCCTGAAAACCGGAAACTGGTTTTTGAGAATATGGATAAAATGGTGATCAAGAAAACCAATGAGTCCGGCGGCTATGGGATGCTGATCGGCAGCGCCGCCACGGAGAAACAAATGGAAGAATTCAGAGTGGCGGTGGAGGATGATCCGCGCAGTTATATCGCGCAGCCGATCATCAGTCTTTCCTCCGCGCCCTGTTATATCAATGGCATCCTGCAGCCAAGACGGGTAGACCTGCGTCCCTTTGCCTTGTACGGACCGGACGGCATTGATATTGTACCAGGCGGACTGACCAGGGTGGCGTTGAAGGAGGGGTCGTTGGTGGTTAACTCTTCACAAGGTGGAGGCAGCAAAGATACTTGGGTACTTGAGTAATGGCAAGCTACGAGCTACGAGTTACGAGCCAAAAGTCCGAAGTATCAGGCTCGCCATTCGTAACTCGCCACTCGCAACCCTGTACTCTTGAATTAAAACAGATTTTACAAATTTTTAGAGAGATTACTTATGCTTAGTCGTGTCGCCGATTCCGTTTTCTGGATGGCCCGTTATATGGAACGGACCAATGGGATGTTGCGGATATTACGAACCAATTATATTTCCTCGCAGGATGAAGTAAAGGATTTCAACTGGCATACCCTGTTGCGTAATTACAGTGATGCCGGGGCGGAGGAGATGGAAGCCATCGGGAATAATTCGGTGCGGGTGATGGAACACCTTTTGCTGGATAAACAGAACGGCGGTTCGGTGATCAACAATATCACCCGGGCGCGGGAGAATGGCCGGGCGGTGCAGGATCACATTACCAAGGAAGTATGGCAATGTCTCAATGATTATCATCACCTGATCCGGGATAAGAATATTTATACCCAGGTAAAATCGGGTGATCCCGTAACGGCCCTGGACTCTCTGATCTACCAGGGGATGCTGTATCACGGTACGGTTGACATTACTATGGCAAGAGGCGAAGGGTTCAATTATCTGAATGCGGGTAAATTCCTGGAGCGGGCTATTTTGTCGGCGGATATGCTGAATATCAAACTCACTGAACTGGGGTATAAGCTGGAAGCGCCTGTGGAACTGCCTGCGCTCCGTTACCTGCTGTATTCCTTATCCGGGTATGAGTTATACCTGAAAAGTCACCGGGGCAACCTGCAGGCCGATTTTGTGATTCAGCAGATCGTGTACAATGAGCAGTTCCCCCACTCGATTGCCTATTGCCTGAAACAGTTGTTCCGCTATTTTGAGCGGCTGGAGCCGGAGAGTCTGCCGGAGAATTACAAGCAGCTCGAATTCCTGATCGGGCGGGCCATGAATAATGTTAAGTATAGTATTATCAATACCTCCGATGGCGAAGGCCTGAAACAGTTTCTGCAGCAGACCCGGAACGAGCTGATCGGGATTGCGGCTGCTTTTAATCAATTTTATTTCGGCAATACCTGATTTACCGCAACTTTGTAACCCATGCCTGAGTATCATATCAAACATATCACCCGTTACACCTACGCATCCCCGGTTATTGACAGTGCCAACCAGGTGATGCTATTCCCGATCAGTGACCTGCAGCAGGAAGTGAAGCAACATGACCTCCTGATCTCGCATCACCCCTCGGTGGAAGTATTCACCGATTATTTTGGCAACCAGGTGGGCATCTTCTCGCTGATCAAACCACATGCTGAACTACGGATCCAATCCAAAATCCATGTGATCACCAGCGAAGTCAGTCTGCCGGAGGATGAAACACCCGCCGATGCCCAATGGGAAAACTTATCGCTGATCCGCGAACAGTTTCCCTACATGGACTTTATGTTGCTGGAAAATTTTGATGCATATGATGAAGTCCTGAACCTCTCCCAGGATATGATCCATCCTGAAACCACTCCGTTTGCCGCAGCCGTAAAAATGTCTGCTTTTGTATTTGAGAACTTTGAGTACAAAAAAGGAGTGACCAGTGTGGAAACGCAGGTGGATGAGATACTCAAACTCAAAGCGGGCGTCTGCCAGGACTTTGCGCATGTATTACTTGTTATGCTGCGACTGGTAGGCATTCCCGCCCGTTATGTCAGTGGCTATATCTGTCCCAAGAACCACGAACTCCGTGGCGAAGGTGCCACCCATGCCTGGGTGGAAGCCTATATTCCTTTCTATGGCTGGCTCGGTCTCGATCCCACCAATAATTGTATCGTGAGCGACAAACATGTCCGCCTGGCCGTAGGCCGCAGTTTTACCGATTGCACCCCGATGAAGGGTACATACAAGGGCTCCTCCGAACATGTATTGGAAGTATCCGTACTTATTGACAATGGAGAAGAGAAAAGGGAGGAAGAAGAGCTGCAGCCTGTATTTTCTTACCAGGTACACAATCCGGCGGTTCCGAATAATTCTTATAGACGATTTATGGAAATGCAGCAGCAGCAGTAGCAGGGGTTGGAGGTTGGAGGTTGGATAGTTGGAGGTTGGCGGGAAGCCGCTTAACGAAATGAAATATAATTTAATGGAATAAGTCTCCTGCTTTAAATCTGTACTTTAAACGATAATAGTATAACTGTGGTTGAAAAATCATGGAATACCTAACTCTCTTATGATTATTCCTTCAATACCGGCAAGAAACTCTTTATCTAATTCACCGCTGTAGAATATAGTCGAATTATAGAAAGCTGAATAACGTGAACAGTGAAAGCAACCTGTATAATACGTGCTGTCTTTCGGGGTTCTGTTAACGATATTTAATTGGGCAAGTATCTGCGACCATTTAGTTTCTTCCAGTTCCATATATCGTCCCTCAAAACGTTGATTCCGAAGCGCCTCTTCAATTGTCAAAAAAACTGATTTCCCTATCGGATATAATTGTGTGAATTTGCAAATGATACCTCGACTACTTTTACTCACAAGCAGCGTCCAGGATGTATCATATTCATCAGTAGATTTAGTATAACCAAAAATTAAAGAATCTTCCTGCCGGAAGCCAGCTGAGATATATGGCGGCAAATTATCCAGGTAAGCGTTTCGTTGACTTGAAACCTGTTTAATCTCTTTGTTTTCAGTGATTGAACAAGAGAGAACAATTATTGATGTTAGAAAAACTATAAACCGCATTATTTTGTTTGTATGTAACATAATACAACATTTTTCCTCATTTTTTGGAGGAACAATGCTATTCTCCGTTCTATGAAAAGTATAATAAAAGAATAAACATTTCAAATAATGATGATTTCCTAAATTTATGGAAAATAAAACGACTAATTATTAACCAGTCATCTTTAAAACAGTCCCATGTACCAGACACTCCTCCTCCTCCCCGAAAATGGCATCCTCACCGTGGTGATCAACCGTGCGGATAAACTCAATGCGCTGAACAAGGATGTGTTCACCGAACTGAACCTGGTACTGGATGAAGTGGAGAAATCATCTGCCATTAAATCAGTGATCATTACCGGTGCCGGCTCCAAGGCTTTTGTGGCCGGGGCGGATATCACCGAATTCAAAGGCATGAGTAAAGAAGAGGCAATGGCCGTTGCTAAAAGAGGGCAGGATGTCTTTGCCCGGATAGAAAACTCGTCCAAACCCATTGTGGCTGCTGTAAACGGATTTGCGCTGGGCGGTGGTTGCGAACTGGCAATGAGTTGCCATTTCCGCGTAGCGGCTGAAAATGCAAAATTCGGTCAGCCCGAAGTGAATCTTGGTTTAATCCCTGGTTATGGTGGCACACAACGACTGGTGCAACTGATCGGGAAAGGCAAGGCCATGGAACTACTGATGAGTGCACACATGATTGATGCCAACGAAGCCAAAGCGCTTGGGCTGGTGAATTATGTAACTACACCTGAAACCCTGCTTGATCATACCCGCAAAATTTTAGAAACCATCAACAGCAAGGCTCCGTTGGCAGTAGCCGGTTGTATAAAAGCCGCCAATGCCGTTTATGATGAAAGTAAAGATGGGTATGCCCTCGAGATTGAGGAATTCGGGAATGCGTTTGATACAGAAGATATGAAGGAAGGGGTGAGTGCGTTTTTGGAAAAACGGAAAACGACCTTCACAGGAAAATGATAAAACAAGCGAGAAGCTATAGACTAGAAGGGGAAAGCCCCTCCTTAGAATCTTTATCTAAATAAACAAAAAGTTCCTCGTTTTACCTGATCCTTACGAACGTCCTACTTTTTACCAATACAAGATTCCTCCTTCGTCGGAATTTCTATTGGAAGATCGTGATTGCTTTTATCCCTCGCTTCGCTTCGGGATGACAAAACAGCCCGTATCCTGTACAGACGAAACAGTCCGTTCTCATAAAACTAAATTTCTAAGAAAGCTTGTCACCCCGAAGCGAAGCGAGGGGTGGATACAGTTGTAGTGGAATTGTATTTGAATTCCGACGAAGGAGGAATCTTGTATTTGTCACGAGAAGGAATCTTCTTTTTTTCTCTTAATAACAATATTATTCAACCCCATTCGGGGTTGCAGGGCATTGGGGGCACACTACCCCGGGTTTCACCCGGGGCTATTAAAAGTTTAAGCCCTTCGGGCTATGCTGTACCTTCGAGAAATATCAATTGCCGCGAGGACATTTCATTTCATAGTGGATGTTAAACAGTGGGCAACGAAAAATCACATTGGCACCACTACCATTTCGAGCGCAGCGAGAAATCTTGTATTCCCTTTTTCTCTCCTACACAGCCGTCATTCCGAACGAAGTGAGGGACCTTGTATTTGAGCTTTGCTCCCTTACCAACAAACGCAGTGAGGGACCTTGTATTTGAGCTTTGCTCCCTTACCAACAAACGAAGTGAGGGACCTTGTATTTGAGCTTTGCGCCATTTATTCTAGCGTAGCGAGGAACCTTGTATTTACCTTTCATCAACATCAATATTCAACCCCATTCGGGGTTGCGAGACATTGGGGGGCGCCCTACCCCGGGTTTCACCCGGGGCTATTAAAAGTTTAAGCCCTTCGGGCTTGGCATTACGATCAATGAAAGAGCATCCCCCCAGACATCTCTTTCTTCTCCCCACCTTCCTCCCGGATATGCACTTTCAACCCATTACCCCCACCACTATCAAAATAGATGATCTTTATTTTATGATAGCCCATAGCAAGCAGGGCCTTGCCGCTCTTTTCTTCCATGCCATGGTTGCCGTCATTGTTCACGATCAGTTCATCGTCGATGAATAACTGGCTGCCATCATCACTGGAGGTAAAGAATTCCATCATTTGCTGCTTATCCAGCCGGATATAGCCGGTGAACAGCAAGCCGTATTTTTCTTTACGCAGTTTGAGCGATTCATTGATCACAGAGGTAGTGCCTTTCTTTAAAGCGGCACCCGTCTCCACCGAACGGATATCGAGATTCTCGCCCTCGTAGTAACTGTACTGTAATCCGGAAGAAGTAGTTCCCACCACCTGCGCCTTCATCAGGTTGTACACCCGGAAATCACCCTTGGTCTCTCCGCTGGGCAGCAAACCCGCTTTAACGGCCATAGCTTTTACCGGACCAGTATTCCCTAAAATGAAGGGGGCTTTATACACACCCGACTTTGTGGTAACCGCGCTGCCATCAGTCGTATAATAAACTTTTGCCCCGGGTAGGGCTTGTATGGTTACTTCCGGACGCATGGGGTCTTTATAAACTGCATTAATTATTGGCTTAGCGGTAAAAGCGCCGTACTGTTTGATCCTAACCACCCAGGCCCAGGGAGCTTTCATGCTGGATGGATTGTACTCGGGCAATTGCACTTCCACATTGGCACCCGTTTGTCTCCATACCAGGGACTGACCGGTGGATAACAGATCCAGTTTTGTACCCACAGGTAATTGAATATCCTTTAAAACCATTTTCCGGTTTTGCGGATAACGGGGTAGAATCGCATAGAGATTATTAGCCGTTGGATTATAGGTATAGAATACTTCCTTTACTGCATAACCCGGATCAGGATCCACCGTAATCTTGAGCAGCATATCACCATGACGATCGGTGTAATCTCTCCGGCCGGCACTCCACTGACTGGTCGTTTTCCAGCGACGGGTATTATAAATCGCTTCGCCGTTGAGCTTCAACCACTCTCCCATCTGCAATAAACGGTCCTGCATGATGGGTGGGATCTTGCCGTGTTCATCGGGACCGATATCGAGTAAGAAATTTCCACCGCGGCTGACTTTATCGATCAACTGCAAAATGAGTGATTGCGTACTGTTATAGTCCCAGGCATCTTCTTCGCGGTTATAGCCATAACTGAAACCCATGCCCCGGCTTTCTTCCCAGGCATGATCTTCAAAATCGAGATCGGGCTGGTACTCGGGGGTAAAGATGCCCCCGTGTTTGAAACGGATCCCGGCACCCCAGCGATCATTCACCACCACTTTCTCTTTCACCACGCTTTCGTTGTACAACCAGGCGAGGAACTGCTGACTCTTCCATAATTCAGCCGGCGCATCCCAATCTCCATCCGTCCAGAATACATCGGGCTGATACCGGTTGATTAAATCTTTCATCTGTGGCCAGGTATGCTGCTCCGCAAATTTGGCAGGATCCGCTTTCCATAACGGGTTGAACCATTCGTAGAGGGAATAATACATACCAGCCCGTACGGTTGTTTTGCGCACCGCGGTAAACAGATCACCAATCAGATCACGTTTGGGTCCTACGTCTGCGGAAGTCCAGGGAAAACTCCATGCCTTCCGGGTCTCCTCACTGGGCCATAGGGAATAACCATCATGGTGTTTGGACGTTAGTACAATATATTTTGCCCCGCTCTTCTCAAAGAGCTTAGCCCATTCATCGGGATTAAAGAGTTCGGCTTTGAAATCCCTTGCCAGGTCATAATAATTCCGGTCGCCGAACTTCGCCTGGTGGTATTTCAGTACAGCACTGTCTTTCCGCCCCTGCATATACTGCTGATACCATTCCGAATAATTGCCCTTGGCGGTATAACCCGGCACGGCATACATACCCCAGTGAATGAAGATGCCAAACTTATCGTTGCTGAACCAGTTGGGCACGGGACGTTTGTCGAGACTTTCCCAGTCGGGGGTGTAGGGTTGTGCCTGTGCAATCGTGTTAATCAAAAGGCAAATGGCAAGCAGGTTCTTTTTCATTTTAATTATTTTTCAAGCAGTTGTTCGTTAATTAAATATGCATTTACAGTCTGCAAATTATCCCTGTTCTGCATATCCGTTAAGTATATCTCAATGCTTTTGGCAGTAGTTACAGGAAAAGAAAGAATTCTTTTATGCCCGATTGTAGTTCCTGTAATTTCTGATCGAACATCTCCATTTATAATCACAATTCTAAAACCTGTAATCGTCTGACCGTTTGCTATCCTTTCATTCAGAACTATACAATTAATTTTTTCTGGTTTTGAAAACGAAATCATTTGCTCATTCTTATGTACCGGAACTTTATTAAATTCACTTTTCTTGTCTTTAGGAATAAAAACACTGCTTCCATCAGCCCTTCCATTACCCCGGTTGTCGATTTTAAAATACAATTTTCGCCCGCTTAATAAATCACTTTTAAAAGCCCGGTCACGCAGATTTCTGAATCCAGCTAACGCCAACGAATCATTCTGATGAATCTTCCCTCTCCGGTCCGGTGGAATATTCAATAACAGATTCGCTCCTCTGCCCACACTCTTTAACCAGAGATCAAATAAATTTTCCGGCGTTCTTACTTTATTGTCTTCCGCTTCGTGATAGAACCAGCCCGGACGGATGCTCACATCACATTCAGCCGGTATCCAGGCCTTGCCGAATTTGTTTCCAGTATTTAATGTGTCCTGTGTGGGGCCGCCTTTGCCCGGGGTGAATCCAACGGTGTCCAGTGTATTCCAGTTGGTCTTGCCGGCAATTCCACTTTCATTTCCCACCCAACGCACATGTGGTCCGATATCACTAAAGACAACCGTATTCGGTGAAAGTTCTTTTACCGTCTTTTTATAACGGGCCCAGTCATACACCTGCATTTTTCCATTGGGACCTTCTCCATTGGCACCATCCCACCAGAGCTCCCAGATGGGACCATAGTTGGTGAAGAGTTCTTTCATCATATTCACAAATACATCATTGTATTTCTCAGTACCATAATCAGGATGATTGCGGTCCCAGGGAGAAATATAAACACCAAACTTCAATCCATATTCCTTGCAGGCTGCCGAAAGTTCTTTCAGTACATCTCCCTTCCCGTTTTTCCATTTGCTCTCCCGCACCGTATGTTTGGAATATTTACTGGGCCATAAACAAAAACCATCATGGTGTTTGGCGGTAATGATCACGCCCTTGGCTCCGGCGGCTTTCGCCGTACGTACCCATTGGCGGCAATCCAGTTCCGTTGGATTAAACATATCCGCCGGCTCCGTCCCATGTCCCCACTCCAGATCGGTAAATGTATTGGGCCCGAAATGGAAGAAGAAATAGTATTCCATATCGTGCCAGGCGAGCTGGGAGGCGCTGGGTTTGGGCTGAGCCAGAATACAATTAGCTAAGAGGATAAAAGAGAGAAAGAGGGAAAGAGGTTTAATTATACGCATATGGTTGAATTGGTTTATTCTGATAAAATGTGAAACTTTTCAGGATGAGTAATGAGTAGCCCGGGAAAAGTCATTACGAATTAGTAACTGTATCAAAGCTGTAAAGTATCTTCCCATTTACTCATTACTCATTATTCATTACTCATTCTCACGGATTGCCCCTTACTCATCGGCACCATCATCACCCCATCCCTCACCTTCACCTTACTCCTGTCAATACCGGTAATCGTCCAGTTCTTAAATGGCAAACGCAGCAAACAGGTGCCTCCCGCCTCACTTTTCACCACCACTTCCTTCACCACCCCATTTTCTTTTACAGCGGATACCAGGAAGGCCCTTTCGGCACGAAGCGTACGGAAAGATACATCCTTCCATCTTTCCGGTATAGCAGGAAATACTTCTATAACTCCTTCCCTTGTTTGTATTAATAACTCCTGTACACCCTGGGCAAAGGCAAAATTACCTTCCAACGTAAAAGGCCGGTAGGTAAAGTTTGAATACTGACCGCCTTTCTGATCCCCGTTGAGGTGAAAGCTATTGGAAGAAACAAAATTGGAGGCGAATTTATTCAGCATACTCACGGCACTATCGGCTTCGCGGCAACGGGCATACATACAGGCCATCCAGCTGAACGAGTAACCACACCATTCGCGGGTACCGAGTTTTTCGATATGACGAAGGGAAAGATCGATCAGTTTTTTGTCTGCTGCTTTATCGACATTCAGTAAACAAAGCGGGTAGATCGCCATATAAGGAGAGAGATGACGATGGGATTGGTCGAGGTTTTGATTGGGTGCTACGGTCAGACCGGTTTCATTGGCATCGAAAGCACCCAGTTTTTCAATAGCATCCTCCTCAGCAAGAATCACTGGCGGAAAGAACTGATTAAAATGCTGAATGAGCTGTTGCTTTGCATACCTTACAAACTTGACCAGGGCCTTATCATAATTTGTGGTATACCTGAACCAGGCTTTCACCGAATTATCGTGATACTCCGGACTTGAACTCAGGGCTATAAAGCTGGGATCCAGTTCTTCTTTCTCCAGGTACCGGTAAAGAAAAAGTTCCACATCAGTTAACCATGCAAGTGCCTGTTCATAATCTGTTCTTTTTTTACTAAACATCGCCTGCCAGTAAAAATGTTGCGCCAGCCAGGCCGATGTGGTCGGACTCATTGAATACTGGATCCATCCCCCCATTTCCTTACCACTGATGGTGGTCACACCGGGCACATTCAAACCGGGTAATTCAAAATATTGTCTGGTCCACCGTTCATTTTCTTTCCGCACTTTCAATAACCAGTTGGTATACCCGGCTGTAAGATCCAGATGATTAGAAGCATAACCCGGCCAGTAGCTGAGTTGTGTATTAAGATCATGATGAAAGTCGCCTTTCCAGGGTGGCAGGTTGCCATTGTCGGCGGTCCAGATAGCCTGTAAGGAGATGGGTGGTGTATTACCCCTGGCCACACAGGCGAACTTATACATATCGAGGTAGTACTGACGCTCGATCTTTTCATCCGGTATACGTAAGGATGACCGGCTCCAGTAATCCTTCCACCAGGCGATATGCGTAGGCCAGAACGTGGGTTCGGCTTTGGTAAAGTCAGGTTTAATTAACACCGCTGGTTTATCATTACTGATGGTCCATTGGCCAATGACCCGGTACTTTGCCGGACGAAACCATTGCACCAGCACTTCATAATAGTGTCCCTGGTAGGTGGGTTGGTGATAACGGATACTGCTATGTGTTTTTGTAACTGTTCCTTTTGCATAACCCAGTCGTTCCAGTCCCTGACCTTCCACACTGCTCCCGGTGCCTCCTGCCTTTCCGGAGTTATATGCAGGGATCATTAATTCAGGAATCATATCGATCGTACAATTTTCAAAACCAAAATAACCGGTCTCCCGCGTGGCATGGATATAATTATTAAACACAACCCCATTCTCAAACAACATCGTACTTAAACCATTATTGATATGCAAACGGCCGGAACTCAGTTTGCCCAGCTTTGCCAGGTCAAATTCAATCGCCGCTCCGGGTATCTTGGTAGGTGCCGGGTATTTTTCATAAGGCTCATCCCCAATCTTTTGTACAGAGTCGTACTGGTTCCTGATCACTTTCTCCACCACCCAGCTGAACTTCAGTTTGTCGATCTCCGGCATCGGACGATCATCCCAGAGATCCACCCTGTCCAGCGACAAGCGCAGTTTATTTTCTTTCTGCCAGATCAACGCACCGAGCCAGCCATTGCCCAATGGTATTCCTTCATCCCAGCGTTGCGGAAGCTGGTTGAACTGAAGATCATGCGCAGGTTGGGGTTGAGCAGCAATACAATTGGCTAAGAGGACAAAAGAGAAAAGGAGGGGAAGGGGTTTGAGGATGGGCATATGGGAGAATTAGTTTGTTTTTTTTAATGAGTAATGAATAATGAGTAATGAGCCTGCCTGCCGACAAAGGCAGGTAGCTCCGGAAAAGTCTTTACAAATAAGTACCTGTATCAAAGCTGTAAAGTATCTTCCCTTTTACTCATTACTGATTACTCATTACTGATTACTCATTACTCATCTCTTCTTTCAGACTGCTTCTATCTGCAAGCCCCCTCACTCATTCATCGACTGCACCCCCACCACCGCCGAAGCAGTATTGCGGTGCAAATCAAAAATGACCATTTCATTCCTGCCCTTGTTCAACCAGGCGGCCGGACAGTATAATCGCTTTTGCGGTCCGATATTCCAGAAACGCCCGAGCAGGTGTCCGTTTACATAGACCATCCCTTTCCCATAATCGCTGAGATCAAAAAAAGTATCCCCGGTTTCTTCGAGCGTAAACTGGCCGGTGAAAAACTGGCCGTTGCGGCCCCTGGCATCAAACCGGGGTTGTTTGAGTGCCTTTGCCACAAAAGCCTCGCTCATAGGTAAGGAATAATGCTGCCAGTTCATCAGGGTCATGCCGTTCAGGGTCACCCGGTCGGTGATACCCTTACGGTCGATCATGAACTGGGCAAAGTTGATATGTCCCATTCCTTCCACCAGTATATCCAATACCGGGTTTTGGGTAGTAGTTGTTTTGGGTAGATCCACCGTCCACTTGCCGCCATCCCGGAATACAGTATCAATAAACACCCCATCTAAAAACACCAGCGCATAATCATGCGGTTCCCAGATGGTCAGTTTGCCGCTTTTATGACCGATCAGTTCGGTCCGGTAGAGCATCAGTCCCTGGTTCTGATCCAGCATTTCCATCGGCAGAGGCTGCGGACTGATAATCGGTGGTGGCAGCACATCCCAGATAGACTGGACCCGTTTCATTGGAATTTCCTGCACATAGATCACCCGTTGCGGAGCAGGGATATCCGGCAAGGGTGCTGCACTGTATTTACTGATCAGGTTGCGGAGCAAAAAATATTTAGCCGTGGGTTGTCCCTGTTCATTGATCGGGGCATCGTAATCATAACTGGTGATATCCGGTTGGTAGGCCGTGGGCGAAAAGGCATTGGCACCGGCGGTGAACCCAAAATTGGTCCCCCCATGGATCACATAAAAATTTACAGAACGCCCGGTCTTCAATAGAAACTCAACTTCCTTTTTTAGTTCATTCGTATCCGGCCGTTGCCATTTTTCGCCCCAATGAGTAAGCCATCCGGGATAGGTCTCACTGCTGAAAGCCGGTACATTGGGGTTTCTTTTTTTCGCCTGTTCAAAATCAGCTTCACTGCTGCCGCTGTCAAGTCCAATAGCGGCGCCATCGATATTACCGGCTTCGAGCATATAGGGAGTAGGACCATCGGCCGTATAAAAGGGTACATTGATTCCGTTACTCAGCCACAACTGACGTAAGCGCTCCAGGTAGGCTTTATCATTCCCGTAACTGCCGTATTCGTTTTCGATCTGAACCATCAGGAT
>JAKQJH010000283.1 GCA_029561255.1 Bacteroidota bacterium
CGGGGTTTTACAAACTGGCTCAGGTGTGTGGGACTGAACCGAAAACTTACCACATCAATACTTTCTACTCTTTCCATACAGGATTTGGAGGCATTGAACTGACAGAGATCACATTCTGTGTCTTTTTTCCGGCAATACACATTCCCGCTTACACAGAATT
The DNA here is from genome assembly GCA_029561255.1 of Bacteroidota bacterium. GTDB lineage: Bacteria > Bacteroidota > Bacteroidia > Chitinophagales > Chitinophagaceae > JJ008. The sequence continues at coordinate 161 of JAKQJH010000283.1, forward strand.
TCAACTCCAGGTAATTTTCCTTCGGAGCTGCTTTTGTATAATGATACACCAACATACCGGTATCTTCCATATTCCACTGGGGATGACGGCGATAGCGTTGGATAGCATACTGGACCGAACCGGGAATCTGTTGCTCCCGCTCCTGAAGCATCGAAAACTCGTCCTGCATCAGGTTTTGCTTGTAGGCCAGGGTTAATATGTCCGGAGGTGTATGCATTAAAGTGCAAATTTACTGCTTCCTGAGGATATTGATGGTGTAACACCGGCTGATCCTGATCAGGTACTGATTTTTAACAATATATGCGTAAAAAAACTTCTGTTTTAGCCGCTAAAAGCTAACTTTGCCCGTCCGCTACTGGCGGAACTATTGCTGAATGATTCATCCTCATACATATATACACCCCAACGCCCGGCTGGCCACCAATGTGAAAATCGACCCGTTTACGGTCATTCACCAGGATGTAGAGATCGGCGATGGCACCTGGATTGGTTCCAATGTAACCATTATGGAAGGTGCACGGATTGGCAAAAACTGCCGGATTTTCCCCGGAGCGGTTATTGCGGCCATTCCGCAGGACCTGAAATTCCAGGGAGAATATTCCAATGTATATATAGGTGATGGTACCACTATCCGGGAGTTTGTAACCATCAACCGGGGTACCAAGGACCGGGAAAAGACGATGATCGGGAAAAACTGCCTGATTATGGCGTATTGCCATTTTGCCCATGACTGTTTTGTAGGCGATAATTGTATTACCAGTAATAATACCCAGGTAGCTGGTCACGTGACCATTGGCGACTGGGCGATTATCGGTGGCATGTGCGCTGTACACCAGTTTGTAAAGATCGGAGCTCATTCTTTTATCAGCGGTGGTTCACTGGTGGGTAAAGATGTACCGCCTTATATCAAGGCCGGACGTACGCCACTTAGTTATGCCGGGGTAAACTCCATCGGTCTGAAACGCCGGGGGTTCAATGTAGAACGGATCAATCATATCCTCGATATCTACCGCGTATTATATAATAAGGGCATGAATACCAGCCAGGCTATTGAGTACCTGGAAGAAGAAATGCCGGCTACCGATGAACGCGATGAGATCGTTACTTTTATCCGGGAAAGCGGCCGGGGCATTATCAAACGCTTCACCAAAGGCAGCAATGATGACGATCTCCCTATCTGAGGCCGGAAAGCGTTTCAACCGTGACTGGATCTACCGTCATTTCACTTACCAGTTTACTTCAGGCAATGCCTATGCCATCACCGGTCCTAACGGATCCGGGAAAAGCACCCTTTTACAAGCGTTAAGCGGATCGATGCTTATTAACGAAGGAAGTATTGACTGGCACCTGGACGGAAAAAAGCTCGATCCTGAAATGATCTATAGCCATGTCTCCATCTGTGCACCTTATCTTGAACTCATTGAGGAAATGACCCTGCAGGAGTTCCTTGCTTTTCACCAGGGTTTCAAACCTTTTCTACCCGGACTGAGTGCCAATGATATCATAGCACGGATCGGATTGGAGAAAGCCATTCATAAACAAATCAGGAATTATTCCTCGGGCATGAAACAACGGGTTAAACTCGCTCAATGCATTCTCTCAGATACCTCCATCGTATTACTGGATGAACCCTGCACCAACCTCGATGCAGCAGGTATTTCACTTTACCTTTCGCTGATCAGCGATTATGGCAAGGACCGGCTTATTGTGGTGAGTAGTAATGATGAGACGGAATACTCGTTCTGTGGGGAGCTAGTTAATATAAGTGATTATAAGTTGACTAAGTAAGTAGTTGACAGGTTGATAAGTTAACAAGTTGATAAGGGGGCTTCTTAGTACACGTCCTTGTCAACTTGTTAACTTATTAACTTTTCAACCCTAAAAAAGACCCCTATGTCTTTTATCATCTCCGTTCCTGATATTCATCAATTCCTCTATTCCCCTGGCCTCCCTATATTTGCACCTGTGAAAAAAGGGATCGCTTTCATATTACTACTGATCTTCACCCTGCAAACCTTCTATACATCGGGTTTCACAGTATGGTTTTATGCCAACCGGAAAGCCATCGCCAGCGAGCATTGTATCAATAAAAACCGGCCGGAACTGAAATGTGATGGAAAATGTTTTCTCAGCATGAAAATGAAGGAAGCGGGTCAGCACCAGGATGAAAACGCCCCGCTCCAGGTAAAACAACTGCTGGAAGGAAGCCCTTATACCCTTTTGAATAATTACGTAGAACTGGGAATGCCTGAATCAAGGATAAAACACCAGTCATCCTATACCATCCGGTACAGCTATCTCCACAGCAATTCCCTTTTCCGTCCGCCGCTGTCTGCCTGATACATACGCCGTTCATTTATTGCATGCTGATCCTGTTGCCCCGCAGCAGTTATCCCTCTATACTATTCCTTAACTTAATCAATCTTGAATTATGAAGAAAATACTATACCTGCTATTATCCTTTGCGGTCCTCTGTATCATCGTTTTCCTATCCGCCTGTTCAAAAGATAAAACAGCACAAAATCCTACCGCCGGACTGACCAAGATCTCTGAAGGCTACGCCATAGGTGCCGGTGCTAAAGTTGAAGTATACACGAAAGAGACTTCGCTTACCACGGGATATACTAAATTTTACCTGGCCCTTTATGACTCCATTACCGGCAAACGGCTGGATGATGCGCATATTCATTTGACTCCGATGATGGATATGGGGATGATGCAACACTCCGCCCCCTATGAAAATCCGGCTTCTACCGATGCAGTTAATTACCTGTTCCCCTGCAGTGTCACTTTTATTATGTCCTCGATGGGCGGCAGCTGGACACTGGAAATTGAAGTGCACAATCATGCCAATGACAAAGAAGGTTCCATTACCCTTCCAATTACCGTTGCGGAACCGGCCACTTCAAAACAAAAGTCATTTACAGCCACACATAATGGGGCGAAATACTTTATTTCCCTGATCAGTCCTACGTCTGCCAATTCAAAAGTGGGTATCAATGATCTGGAAATCGCCATATATAAAAAGGCATCCATGATGAGCTGGCCTGCAGACAGCAGTCTCACCGTTGCTGTTACACCCGAAATGCCCACGATGGGTCATGGCTCACCCAATAATGTAAATCCGACGCATGTGGCCAATGGCCATTATAAAGGCAAGGTGAATTTTACCATGACTGGTTTGTGGCGGCTGAACCTGGATTTTATGTCCGGCAGCAATGTGGCCGATACGACCCAGTACTTCGATGTTGAATTTTAGCAGTTCATAAAATGGCGGGCGGGTTCTCCCGCCTGCTTTTAAAAATATAATCATGAAGTCATTTTTTTTTCTGCTCCTGCTGGGCAGTTACCTGCCCGGTTTGGCTCAAAACAATAATAACAGTCTGTCGGCAGACAGTACCCGAAGTATTCTGCTCAGCGAAGTACTGGTAAGCACGAAAACACGCAGTGATCAGCAACGGATGCTTCAGTTTTACCGGAGCAACCAGTCTTCAGGTCTTGAAGATATTCTATCCCGTCTTCCTGAAATGTCACTTATACGCCGTGGTACTTATGGTATGGAACCGGCGATCCGTTCTTTATCCGGCGGACAGATCAATGTGCTCGTAGATGGAATGCGTATCCATGGTGCCTGTACCGACAAGATGGATCCGGCCACGATATATATTGAACCAATCAATCTGGAACAACTACAACTGCAAACCGGTACAAATGGTTTCATAAATGGGTCAGCCATCGGAGGCACATTGAACCTGAAAACGGCTACCCCTTCTTGCCATACCCCAAATAGATTCAGCGGAACGATCAGCACTGGTTTTCAGTCAGCCGCCAAAAACTTTTATGAGTCAATGCAACTCAACTACGGAACCGGCAAATGGTCCTTACGTGGAACGGCCACCTGGCGTAAAAGCAGTGACTACCGGAGTGGTGGCGGGGAACGAATCGCTTTTTCACAATATGAAAAAGTAAACTATTCTTTTTCGGCAAAATATCAGCTGAATCAATACAACAGTATCAAGGCTGATTACATTGGCGATAATGGCTGGAATATCGGCTATCCGGCCTTACTCATGGATGTAGGTTATGCGGTAGCCCGGATCGGTTCAGTCAGCCTGCAACAGGAAAACCCGGGACAACGGCTCTATCAATGGTCAGCTAAATTATATGCCAACCAGGTTCGCCATTATATGGATGACACCCACCGTCCCAATGTACCGATGCACATGGATATGCCCGGTACCAGTCTGACTTATGGAGTATTTACGGAAGGCATGGCTAAACTGAACAACAAACAACAGCTCAGGGTGGTGGCCGACTTTTCGGCGACAAGGTTAAAAGCTTCGATGACCATGTATGAACCCGGGCAACGCCCGATGTATATGCTGACCTGGCCCGACAACCGTAAAGACCAGGCTGGGATTGGTGTGAACTGGGAATACAGGGCAGACAGTAATTGGTTGCTTCAATCAGTTGCCCGGCTTGATTTTATCAGTACCGCTTTAACCAGCCAGGAAGCAAAAGATCATATCAGTATTCTCGGGGTAACCGATGCAGGGCGACAGGAATTGCTGAAGAACCTTTCCATTACCGCTTCACGGAAACTAAGTCCCTGGTTGAAAAGCAGTATTTCATTGGCCTACGCTGAACGGATGCCTACTGCCACGGAACTGTATGGATTCTATTTATTCAATGCACAGGATGGCTACGATTACCTCGGTAATCCCGGATTAAAACCGGAGCAATCCCTGCAAGGTGAATTCTCGCTGATTACACTGGGCAAAAAAGCGAGATTAAAGGTAACAGCATTCTATAACCAAATCCGGCATTTTATCAGTGGTACGGTGAATCCTGCATTCAGCACAATGACGATCGGGGCCAACGGGGTGAAAAGTTTTTCCGCTGTTCCTCATGCAACGCTTGCCGGACTTGAAACCAGCCTGTTCCTGAAACCCCTGCCGCAACTGGATATCGTATCCACCCTGCGTTATACGGATGGCAACGACAATACCGGAGATCCGTTACCCATGATTGCCCCGTTGAAAAGCATCAGTTCTGTCCGTTATCAGTTCAACCCTTTCTTCCTGCAACTGGAAACAGAACTGGCAGCGGCGCAAAATAAGATCAGCATTAAGTATGGTGAAGACCGGACAAATGGATATGCGTTACTACATATCAGAAGCGGTTTTCCATTTAGATTAGCGGGCAAAGAAACAGACCTGCAGTTCGGCGTGGAAAATTTATTTGATAAACATTATCATGAACACCTGGATTGGGGGAATGTGAAGAGACAGGGAAGGAATGCGTATTTAATGTTGAAGTGGTTTTTTTGATGTTGACAAGTTGAATGGTTTACAAGTTGACAAGGTGGTTTTCTTAGTATGACACCTGTCAACTTGTAAACCTTTCAACCCTTCAACCTGCTTCAGCGCTGACTCGCGATCAGAAGATTGAGGTCCGTATACTTTAAATCGAAGCGCTGGCTCAGGTAGAAATTCGTTAACGCTCCTTTAAATAAATAGATCCCGTTGCGGAGATGGAGTTTGTGCCAGACCAGGTTTTCGAATCCGCCTTCTTCACCGGCTTCCAGTAATAAGGGCATCAGTACATTACTGATAGCCTGGGAGGCGGTGCGGGAAAAGCCGGAGGGAATATTCGGCACACAATAATGGAACACCCCGTATTTCATAAAGATGGGGTGTTCATGAGAAGTAATTTCAGAGGTTTCAAAACAACCGCCCCGGTCGATACTCACATCAATGATCACGGAACCCGGGCGCATATTACTTACCATTTCTTCAGTAACTACCAATGGGGTTCGTCCGGTTTGTGAACCCAGGGCACCCACGGCTACTTCACAAGTCTTGAGTTGTTTGGC
>JAKQJH010000305.1 GCA_029561255.1 Bacteroidota bacterium
CTATTTTGTAAGCCGTCGCTTCGGCGGATTTGGCGGAAGCGATATTTATGTCTGCCGCATGCAGCCTAATGGTCGCTGGGGTAAACCTGAAAATCTCGGGGGTGGCATCAATACACCCGGGGATGAACAATGTCCCTTTATCCATGCCGATAATCAGACTTTGTATTTCACTTCCTCCTTCTGGCAGGGCTACGGCGATGAGGATCTGTTTTTTGTCCGCCGCCAGCCTAATGGCAGCTGGACACGCCCCGTCAACCTCGGATACCCGATTAATACCATTGACCGCGAAGGCACTTTGTTTATTGCTTCTGATGGCAAGACGGCATATTATGCCAGTGACCGGAATGATTCCAGGGGTGGGCTCGATATATATCGTTTTGAATTGAGGGAAAATGTCCGGCCATTTAAAACACTATGGGTGAAGGGAAAAGTATTTGATAAAAAAACAAATGCCGGTCTCCCCTCCACTGTTGAGCTGATTGATCTTGAAACCAAGAAACCCATGACCCAGGTGGAAACCAATGAAATAGGCGAATACCTGATCACCTTAGCCATAGGGAAAGACTATGCGTTCAATATCAATAAAAAAGGATACCTGTTTTACTCGGATAATTTTTCCCTGAAGGGCATTAACCCCGATACCACCTATGAAAAAAATATCGGGCTGCAGCCTTTTGAAGTCAATGCGAATATTGTCCTGAACAATATTTTCTTTGATGTCAACAAGTTTGAATTGAAAACCGAATCCCAGGCCGAACTGGACCTGCTGGTACAGTTGCTGCTGGATAATCCCACGGTGAAAATTGAGATCGGTGGCCATACCGATAATGTCGGAAAACCGGCAGACAACCTGGCCCTGAGTAATAACCGTGCTAAAGCGGTGGTGAATTACCTGGTCAGCAAGAATATTCCGGCCCAACGGCTGACCGCCAAAGGCTATGGGGAAACCAAACCCGTGGCTGATAATAAAACAGAAGCCGGACGGGCAATTAACCGAAGAACCGAGCTAAAGGTGATCGGTAAATAATTTTTGGGTTTGTCCCCCTATATTTGGGTCTGACCTTATACCTATGCGTTCAGACCTTATTTACCAGCTCGCGCTGACCATGGTGCCGAATATCGGCACCGTGCAGGCGAAAATCTTATTGCAGCATTGTGAAGCGGAGGAAATTTTTCACGCCAAGCGTTCCTTCCTGGAAAAAATTGAGGGCATTGGGCCCGTACGGGCCGATGCCATTGCCCGTTTCCGCGATTTCTCCCTTGCCGAAGAAGAGATCCGCTTTATGGAAAAGCACCATATTACTGCAGTTTTCCTTACCGATCCTGCCTATCCCAAACGGTTGCTGAATTGTTATGATTCCCCTACCCTGCTGTTTATGAAAGGTGAACCCGATCTGAACGCCTCCCGGATGGCAGCCATCATCGGCACCCGGAGTAATACGGAATATGGCCGTCAGCAAACAGAGAAAATAGTGGAGGCACTGGCTGCAGCTAAGGTTACGATCGTCAGCGGACTGGCCTATGGCATTGATGCCATTGCCCATAAATCCTCCCTGAAAAATGAAATACCAACGATTGGAGTACTGGCCCATGGACTTGACCAGGTTTATCCACCCGCTCATAATGGAATGGCCAAAGAAATGTGCCGGACGGGTGGAGGACTGCTCAGTGAATTCCGTTGCGGTACAAAGCCTGATAAGCATAATTTCCCCAGCCGCAACCGGATCGTGGCGGGTATGACCGACGCAACAATTGTAATAGAAACCGGAGAAAAGGGAGGCAGTATAATCACCGCCGAACTGGCCAATAATTACAACCGGGATGTATTTGCCCTTCCTGGTAAGGTCACGGATCATAAAAGTGCGGGGTGCAACAACCTGATTCGTTCCAACAAAGCCGCTTTGCTCACTGAACCTGCCCAACTGATCGAACTGATGGGTTGGGAGGAAAAAACCCAAAAACCTGGTCGTGCCAGCCAGCGGGAGCTGTTTATTGAACTAAGCCCGGAAGAGCGGATCATCGTGGATTTACTAAAAGAAAAAGAAACCCTGCCCATTGATGAACTCAACTACCTGAGCGGACTCAGCAGCAGCGGGGTGGCCGGGGCCCTGTTGAACTTAGAATTACAATCCGTGGTACTATCTTTGCCAGGAAAGCAGTACCGGCTGGCCTGAACGGGCAACGTTTTGCCCGTTACTGTTGTCTCTATTCACCAAGTACCAACGAATGAACTTTACGTATAAGCAATACATAGTATTCACCCTTATTTTTTTGTGTGCTTGCAACACTATGAAGGCACAGGTTTGTTCCAATCTCGGACAAACACCCTCCACGGCCTTCCCGGTATGTGGTACTACTGTTTTTCGCCAAAATAATGTGCCCATCTGTAATACAACTGATGTGTTTGTTCCCGGTTGCCCCGGTGCTGCTGCAGGCGGAGCTGATTATGAAAATAAAAATCCTTTTTACTATCGCTTTACCTGTTTTGTGGCAGGCACGCTTGGATTTACTATTACACCGCTGGCGGCCAATGAAGACTATGACTGGCAACTTTATGATATCACCGGAAAAAATCCGGACCAGATATTTACAGACAATACAACCATTGTCACTGGAAACTGGGCTGGAACTTATGGGCCTACCGGCGCTTCTGCAACGGGTTTCAATGGTATTCAATGCGCCTCCTCCCCTCCAGACAATGCCCCCACTTTCGCCAAAATGCCAACCCTGATCGTAGGACATGAATATATTCTGATGGTAAGCCATTTTACAGACACACAAAGTGGCTATAACTTAGCTTTTAGCGGAGGAACGGCGGTTATTACTGACCCAACTGAGCCTCACTTGCTGAGTGCAAAGGCTGATTGCGATGGCACTAAAATCACCGTTAAACTCAATAAAAAAGTACGTTGTAACAGTAATACCATCACCGGGTCGGAATTCAGTATAATCCCTGCCGTAGCTACAGTAATTTCAGCCACACCGGATTCCTGTGCTTTTGGTTTTGATTTTGATGAGATCGTGTTGACCCTCTCCGCACCGATGACCAACAATAACTACCAGCTGGTCATTAAAAACGGAACGGATAATAATACCTTATTGGATATCTGCGGCCGTAATATTCCAGTTGATGAACAAGTGCCTTTTCTTTACGCCATCCCGCAACCCATTTTTGCAGATAGCGTCGGAAAAGCAGGTTGTGCCACCGATTCCGTTATCGTTTATTTTCCAAAAAAAGTCGCCTGTAATACGATCAGTCCGGATGGCAGTGACTTCACCGTTACGGGGCCGGCTCCGCTCACCGTGGCCACTGCCTATGGTAATTGTGTCAATGGAAAATCAGATTACGCGATTGTAAAGTTCACCACCCCGATTCATGTGGGCGGTACCTACCAGCTTACCCTCAAAGCCGGAAATGATGGTTCTGTAATACTGGATGAATGCGGCCAGGAAATGCCGGAGCATACCCGTTCCTTTGTGGCGGCCGATACAGTCAATGCAGGGTTCACCTACACCACCGTGCTCAGTTGTTTGCAGAATACGTATACGTTCAACCACAACGGGGCAAATAATGTAAACAGCTGGAACTGGACCTTTAATAATAATATCCGCGCCAATACCCCATTGCACACTATTATTTTTCCGGCCACGAGTACGAATGATATTCAGTTGATTGTCAGCAATGGCACTTGTGCGGATACCGCTGCACTTCAACTGGTACTGAATAATGAAGTAAGAGCTTCCTTTACCATGCCGGATATTATTTGCCCGGAAGATCCGCTCGAAGTGGTCAATACCAGTACCGGCATTGTTACTTCCTGGGAATGGAAATATGATGTCACCGGCAGCAGTACACTCAAAGACCCTCCTCCCTATCTTTTTCCCGCCCGGAATGTGGATGCTTTTTATACCGTGAAATTGCTGGCTTATAACAATATTATTGGTTGTGTTGACAGTGCCCGGAAAGTGGTCCGTGTGCTGGATTTTTGCCTCATCGATGTGCCCTCAGCCTTTACGCCTAACAATGACGGACTGAATGATTTTTTCCATCCGCATACCGCATTCAAGGCCGAAAATTATGATTTCCGGGTGTACAATCGCTGGGGACAACTGGTCTTCCAGTCCCGCAACTGGCAGGAAAAATGGGATGGGCGTTTCGGGGGTGTCCTTCAGAACCCCGGTGTATTTGTCTGGATGCTGAGTTATAAGCACCGGGATACCGGCAAGGACGTTTTCCGGAAGGGAACCGTGACCCTGATCCGCTAAAAATTTTCATTTGGGTGATTTTTTTGCTTGCGCTATCTTTGCACATGGCAACAAGAAAATCCCCCTCCAAACCTAATTACGCAAAATTTTTTGGTGAAGGTCTGACCTTCGATGATGTACTGCTGATGCCCGGCTACAGCCAGGTATTGCCCCGTGATGTGGAAATCAAGAGCCGGCTGACCAAAAACATTACCCTCAATGTGCCCCTGCTCTCTGCCGCGATGGACACCGTTACCGAAGCAGCCCTCGCTACGGCCCTGGCCCGCGAAGGCGGTCTCGGCATCCTGCACAAAAACATGGCCATCGACAAACAGGCCGAGCAGGTACGTAAAGTAAAAAGAAGTGAAAGCGGACTGATCATCGACCCGGTCACCCTCCACGCCGATGCCACCATTGGTGATGCGCTCCGGCTGATGCGGGAAAACAAGATCGGGGGAATTCCCATTATTGATAAAAGTGGTAAACTGGTGGGTATCCTTACCAACCGTGACCTGCGTTTTGAAGATGATCCCAAACGCAAAGTCAGTGAAGTGATGACCAAAGAAAATCTTTACACCGCTCCGGAAGGCACCGACCTTAAAAAAGCAGAACAGTTATTCAAAATGACCAAAGTGGAGAAATTACCTATTATCAATAAGCAAGGTAAACTCACCGGTCTCTTTACCTATAGTGATATATTAAAACTGAAGAGTCATCCCAATGCCGTAAAAGATGGCTTCGGACGTTTAATCGTAGGTGCGGGTGTGGGCATCACCAAAGACATGCTCGATCGCGTAGCTGCCTTACAAACCGTTGGAGTGGATGTGATTGCCCTGGACAGTGCGCATGGACATAGCAAAGGGGTGATTGATGCACTGAAGAGTGTGAAGAAGAATTTTAAAAACATGAATGTGATTGCCGGTAATGTTGGAACCGCCGCTGGTGCCAAAGCCCTGGCAGAGGCCGGTGCCGATGCCGTGAAAGTGGGAATAGGCCCAGGCTCCATTTGCACCACCCGCATTGTGGCCGGTGCCGGTGTGCCGCAGCTGACCGCCATCATGGAAGCCGCCTCTGTATTGAAACCAAAGAATATTCCACTGATCGCCGATGGCGGTATCCGTTATACCGGTGATATGGTGAAAGCCCTGGCCGCCGGCGCCAACTGCGTTATGATGGGCAGCATCTTTGCCGGTACAGAAGAAAGTCCGGGTGAAACCATCATCTACGAAGGACGTAAATTCAAAGAATACCGAGGTATGGGTTCACTCGGGGCCATGGCCACGGGCAGCAGTGACCGCTATTTCCAGGATCCCGAAGCGGATATAAAGAAATATGTACCTGAAGGAATCGAAGGCCGGGTGGCTTACAAAGGATTATTACGGGAAGTAGTGTATCAGTACACGGGTGGACTACGTGCCGGAATGGGTTATTGTGGAGCTAAAAACATCAATGACCTGCAGGGCGCCACCTTTGTCAAAATCACCAATGCCGGTATGCATGAAAGTCATGCACACGACATTGATATCACCAAAGAAGCGCCTAACTACAGTCGTCGCTGACATTGAAACAACAATAAAAAAAAGGGTCCGATATAACGGCCCCTTTTTTTATAAAAGCTTGCATTAAATACTGAACTTCCGCTAAAGAACAAACGTCTAAACTTCTAAACAATTAGTCAACGGCATACTCGATCTTAATCGTAATCGACGCCGTCTTATTTTTTGAGCTGGTATTGAAGGCTCCTCCGTAACTATAATCCTCATCACTGTTCTGTCCCGTTATCTGGAACACGCCCATATTGGCTTTCTTGATCGCTCCTAATCCGCTACCGGAATTTTTGGCAATGGTCTCCGCCCGTTGTTTGGCATCCGCACTGGCTTTGGCCAGCAGGTCGATCTTCAGTTCGGATAATTTGGTATAGTAATACGAGGGGGAGGAAGAATTAAATTCAATCCCGCTCTCGATCAGTTCGGTTACTTCGCGGGAGATCTTTTCCACTTTCTCAATATCCTTTGAATCCACTGTTACATTCTGTTTCAGGTTGTATCCGGTAAATTCACTGCCGGTAATCCGGCCATTTTCATCATAGCGGCTGGAAAACTCTTTATCAATTGAAATGGCAGAGAACACCATTTCTGCATCGGTCACGCCCTTCCCTTTCAGGTAAGACCTGATCTTGCTTTCATCTTCCTTCAGTTGTGAATAAGCGGATTTAAGATCCATCGTCTTGCGGCTGTAATTGCCGGTCCAGACGATCTGATCGCTGACAAAATTGGTTTCCGCCAGTCCGGTCACGCTGATGGTTTCCTGGGTTTTGAATTTGTACTTGTAGGCATTGCCTAAAACAAAAACACCCGTGATAATCGACAACGCGATGATCAGCGGGGTAACATAACTTTTCATGATGTGGGGTTAATGGTAAAATAACTGGACCTAAAGATAACAGGCCTTTCCTATATTTTTCGTTAAATCCAGGCTGTATGACGAAAATCACTGTCCGCTTCTCCCCTGCCTTGCAGAGATGAATGCGAACAGTGACTCCTGACTACTGACTACCGACTCCTGACTACCGACTATTCTTCTCCTTCCACCACAAACGTAATCATCTGTCTCCGATACGCTTTCACCATCCGGCCTTCAAATACAGCCGGTTCCCATTTGGCGGATTTGCGGATCACGCGGATCGCTTCATCTTCCATACCATAGCCATGTTTGGTCAATGCAACAATATCACTGACATGCCCTTCCACATCCACTACGAATTTCACTTCTACTGAATACCGGCCCGGAGCGGCCCCGTTGTTTACCGGCACATCGGGTACGAGGTGTCTTTCCAGGTACTGTCTCCAGTTACCGTTGAATTTAGCATCCAGGTCAACCGTTACACGGGGGCCTTCTTCAACCGTATGCTTCACTTCCAGAATACCTTTGTTGTCCACAGGTGGTTTAACTTCTGTTAAGCCAGGATCAGGCACCCCTTCTCTCTTCACTACATCGATCCGGGCACTATCCAGGTCTTCCATGGCCGGAGGCGGATTAATCACTTTATCATCGTCCAGTATTTTTGGTGCCGTAAAAATTTCTGTTTTCACCTGTGGAGCTTCCACTTTAGGAGGCTCAGGTTCAGGCATTGGCGGCTCAACTTTCTTTTCAGTAATCTCGGTGAGGATTACCCCCTCATTGGAATCCCTTGTTGCCAGATGCCCCCTGGAAGAATTGGCCATCACCGAACCACCGATTAATCCAAGCACTACCACACCGGTTATCAGCATCGCATTCCGGATTCGTTTGGTATAATTGTTTCGTAACTCATAAGCGCCGTAATCCTTGTTACGACCGTCAAAGATGATGTCTATCAGCTCTGACTGCAGAATGTTGTTTGATTTCATGGTTTACACTTTTCCAAATAGATGAGCGGATAGCCGGGTTTCCATAAAGAAATAGTTTTGTGGAAATCAAGAAGAGATGCATCGGGGTTGGAGGTTCGAGGTTCGAGGTTCGAGGTTCGAGGTTCGAGGTTGGAAGTTGGAGGTTCGAGGTTTCGTACTGGTAGCTGATGCTGCTGGTGCTGGTGTTGGTGTTCTCACCAACACCATGGTGTTATCACCAACAGCTTGGTGTTATCACCATCAGCCACTACTTTTACCAAAACTTCCTCCTTGAAACGATACACTCACCTCTTCCTGGCCTGGGGCAGTGGACTGCTGTTATGGGCTGCCTGGCCGGTATCGCCGCTCACCTTTCTTTTATTTGTGGCCTGGATTCCCCTGCTATGGCTGGAATCAGTTGTTACCAGCCGCAAAAAGTTTTTTGGCTATACCTATATTACGATGTTTGTCTGGAACGTAACCACCACCTGGTGGATCTGGAATGCCTCTGCACCCGGTGCGGTAGCGGCCTTCCTGGCCAACAGTCTGCTGATGTGTCTGCCCTGGCTGGGTTTTAAAATCGCGAAAAAATGGCTGGGTGACAAAGCGGGGTATATAGCCTTGATCGCTTTCTGGATGTGTTTTGAATATATACATCTGCAGGATTGGGGACTGAGCTGGCCCTGGCTTACGCTTGGCAATGCCTTTGCCACTCATCCGGAATGGGTACAGTGGTATAGCTATACCGGCGTCAGTGGTGGTTCCTTTTGGGTATTACTGGTGAACCTCCTGCTCTTTCATTATTTCAAAGACAATATGAACCGGTCCGGGGGCCGGTCTTACCGCTATCTCGGGATGGCTGTGGCCGCTTTATTTATTCCGATACTTATTTCCTTTTTTGTACCGCAGGTAAAAACCACGCCGGCCACTGGTCGCAATATCGTTGTAGTGCAACCCAATATTGATCCGTATGAAAAAGTATCAGAAGCTACGGGATCCTTTGAAGGACAATTACAAAAACTGATGGCCATCAGTGAATCAAAAGTTGATGAACAGACGCGGTTATTGGTTTGGCCGGAGACCGCTTTATATATGGGCTCCGGTATCGAGGAATCGAAAATAAAAGAGAACTATTTTCTGAATCCGCTTTGGGGCTTCCTGCAGCGGCACCCGGAAATGACCTTGTTCACCGGCGTGGAAAGCTATCGCCAGTTCCCAGCTCCCACAAAATATTCGAAAGAATTTTCAGGACAGTACTATGAATCTTATAATGGTTCGGCTTTGCTGGACAGCAACGGCGCTGCTGCTTATTATCATAAATCCATGCTGGTACCCGGGGTGGAAACCCTGCCCTGGTTCCTGAAATTTATTGACAGCTGGTTTGAAAAGTTTGGCGGTACCACAGCCGGTTATGCCAAACAGGATGAACGCAAAGTACTGGCAGAGAAAAACGGGTATATGATTGCCCCTTCGATCTGTTATGAAAGTATTTATGGTGATTTTATGCGGAAATATGTAAAACAGGGTGCCAATCTTATTTGTATCATTACCAATGATGG
>JAKQJH010000313.1 GCA_029561255.1 Bacteroidota bacterium
AACTCATAAATACACGAAGTTTTTCGGCTGACCGAATTTCGCATTTTTATATAAGTTACTCGGTTTTAATGGTTTTAAAAAAATATTATAACAGGTTGAAACTTCGTAAATACAACCTGCTAGGATAGGTCAAGACCGTCAAGCGGACTGATGACCTGGAGCATATCACGGTTCGTAACATGCAGGTAACGCAAGGTTGTCTTAAGGTCATTATGCCCCAGCAGTTTCATGATCATGGTCACATCCGTACCCTTGTCCAACAGGTGCGTGGCAAAACTATGCCGCAACGCATGGATACTCCCGGGCTTCATAATGCCGGCCTTCTGCTTGGCAGCTGCCAATACCAGCTGTAACGACCGGCTGCTGTAGGGACCAATTTTATCCTGACCTGTAAACAAATAACCTTCCCGCGAAGGCTTATACTGCTTCCAGTATTCACGCAACATCACCAGCAACACAGGACTAAGCGTCACCATTCGGTCTTTCTTGCCCTTCGCCTGCCGGATCAGAATACACATCCGGCTACTGTCAATATCCATGGTCCGCAGTGCAATAACCTCACTCACCCGCATCCCCGTGGCATAAGCCAGCATCAACATGGTCCGGTGCTTTAAATTACCGGCCGCCTTGATGATAGCAGCTATATCCTCCTGATTAAAAAAACGGGGCAATAAAACCGGCTTTTTCGGCCGTGGTATTTCCCAAAAGAATTTTTCACGCCCCAATACCTGCTCATAATAAAATTTCAAGGCATTGATCCGGCTGTGTAGCGTATTTTCCTTCACCCCCAGTTTCTCAAAACAATACACCAGGTATCTTTTCAAATGATCCACCGTCAGCGCGTCGGCCGGCACGTTTCCCAATGTCCTCAGCAACTGCGCCATCTCCGATAAATAAGTCCGGATAGTGGAAGCACTGTAGGCTTTTAGCTGCAGCCGTTGCTGCATATCCGGCAATACATGCGCATTCACCGGACTAATCGGTTCTGCCTTAGATACCAGGCCACCCGCTTCTCCGGATTTCACCACCTGCCCGCCGGACTGTTTTACCACTTCAACCGATGAAGCCGGATTCTTGTCCTGACTGCCTGAAGGCCCTGCCCCCAACTCCTTTCCCTCCACGGTTACCCCTGCCCCCTGCAACACCCGAAGCAGCTGCCCGCGATAGGTCGCTCCATCAGGAATAATCCAGCACTGATGTGTTTTACTCCAGCGACATCCGCTGATCTTTCGTAAAAGATTATTCAGCTGCTGCGACAAGTCAAAATAAATACCAATACAAGCTTTACCCTGGTAAAATAATGGTCTCAGAATTACTTTCAGCATTGGTCATTTTAAACGGAAACTTATTGAGATAAACAGAGACTAAAAGGGGATTTTTCCCGGAATAAATGCTTTTTTCCCGGACACACTTCGTGCACCTCAGTCACATGAACTTCTTTTTTTTCCTCCCTTTTGAACTGGCTGAAACTGGCTTCAGGAACTGAAACCACGCTGCCTGGAACAGGCACTGACAGACGAATTTCAAGGAGAGGTTACCTCTAAAATTAAGAAAAAAAAGAAATGAAAAAGTCAGCTTGCCTCCAATAAATCAGGGATTTAACAATTAAACGACTTCGCGGCTTATCGGACCACGAAAGGAAAGGGACAGGCCGGTTCGTTTCATCCGCGCTATTGATTTTCAGGAGGATAAACAAGAAACTGATACCGGGCTGCAAAGGGACTGATATAGGATTGGTCTTATACTGAGCCGGACCTTGTTCGGGGTTAAAGCGCATGGTACGCTTTATCCGTAGCGCATTCCCGGAGAAGAGTAAGGCGAAGTGCAGAGAAAGTGTACAGAAAGCGTAGCGCCGTTGTACAGCCCCGGACCCAAAAAAAGCCCCTTTTTTTACGCCAGAGACAGATTATATATACGATTTTTTTTTCAAAACAACAAGGTGAACACTTGCCAATTTTTCTCTTTTCCGGATTTTAGTTTTGCTTCATGGGAAAACAAAAAAATACAATCGTCCGCGGGACATTCAACAACGCAACCTGGTATGTCATGAACGGTATCGGCTATGTCAGAAGCAAAAGTAAGCTCACCGGCAAACGGGTGAAAAAAAGCCCGGCCTTCAAAAAAACAATGGACTTCGCCCGCAAACTGGGCGAGGCCTCCAGCCTGGCTTCCGAACTGTACCAAACCGTTCCGGCCAATCAGAAAAGCATCCGGCTGTTCCGGCTGATCACGGGGATGGTGATCACCGGTTTTAAAAAAGGGAATACAGAAGAGGAGGTGAAAAAAGAAGTGGGGCGGACAATACCGGCGCTGGTGAAGCAGGTGAAGAAGGAGAGGTAGGAGGTGAGTGGTGAGTAGTGAATAGTGAGTTCGAGTCCTAAAGTACAAAAAACATTAATGTTGGTAAATGCAAAAAACATAAACCCTGGTTGGGGACCCTGGCCTTTTGCGGGGATTTTTTATAATCATGCCACCCCTTCGGGGTTTAATAACAAGACCCTCTTTGTTTGTACTTACTATAATCATTTCAGCCCTCCCACCTCCACTGCGTTTCGGTCGGCAGGTCGGGCTTTTATATCATCTACATCTTAAGACGCCCTACCCTGAATCGAGGAAACCCCTCTGCGCTCTCCGCGTTCTCCGCGGTTTAATTAAAAACGCGTGCCCGCCTGATCTCTGGTTACAATGAACATTGAGCATTGAAAATTGGTTAATGAACATTCTACTGAGACGGCAAAGTTCAACCCCATTCGGGGTTGCAGAGGCATCGGGGGCACTTTACCCCGGGTTGGCACCCGGGGCTATGAATCGTTTAAGCCCTCCGGGCTAAAATGAACATTGAGCATTGAATATTGGTTATTGATCATTTCCCTATAAGAAATGTTCAACCTGCCTGCCTGCAGGAAGGTATTCAATGCTCAATTTTCAATTATCATTGGGCG
>JAKQJH010000317.1 GCA_029561255.1 Bacteroidota bacterium
AACTATCTCGAAGGCGCCGAAAAACGAAGCGGCAAATATCAAAAACAAACTGAAAAAGAGCAGGTTTGGAATCCAGTGCGTGCTGAGCGTGTTGGCAAATCCTGCTCCGGCACTGGTCAGGGATACTATTATTCCGAGGGATGAATAGAGTAATATGATTGACAATCCGAAGATCAGGGCCTGCCCTATTGCAGAACCCTTTTTCCTCGAACCCTGTGAGAAGAATGCCACTGTCATCGGTATCATCGGGAATACGCATGGGGTGAGTATCCCGGCAAAGCCGGCCAGCATCGAAAAAAGGAAAAATGCCAGAAAGCCCTTGCGGGGTTGGTCAACCGGCAGGATGGTGTCTGCAGCCTGATCAACTGCAACGGCGGATGCTGCAACTTCATCCCCGACATTGACCGAGAACTCCTGATCGCGTGGAGGGAGGCACTGTGTGTCATCACACGACATGAATGTAACGAAACCGCTGACAGTAACCGGCAGATTACTGACACTTATCCTCTGCCTGAACTCTACCGTGCCGCTGTGCATCCCTATTTCCATCCCGAAACTGCTGTCGAATTTGACTTCCGGCTGATTGACGGCCACCGGCTTGCCTTCCAGGGTATAGCCCTCTGGAGTTTCAAAGGTAAAACTGGTGGCGACAGGCCCACCCTCGGGGAGGTCCATGGCATAAAGATGCCATGTATCATCAATGGTGGCAGTCATGACAATATCATAATTGTTCTCCGCGATCTTTTCGCTTTTGAAACTCCATGACACCGGTTCAAGGACCTGTGCATGGACGAACGCTGTCTGTATCAGCAGCAACGCTGCAAGTGCCAGTGATTTTCTGTTTGCCATCTCTCGTTTTTTCAGGCCACTAAAATAACGATAAATATATAAGTCAGATACTTGACATTGCCTTTATGATAGCCTGATTTTAATCATAACAACTAATTTTCAAAAATAATAAAGCATGAACAGGAGGATCGTCTGTCTTCTAGAATGAGCATTCGGCAACAGGAAAAAGGTTGACCAGATTATGCCTGATATGCCTGGCAAATAAAATTCTGTCTATCTGAACCTTTGAATTACAGCGACTTGGTGATATTTTAAACAAAATAGCAAAAAAAGTATTTTGTTATTTAACTTTTTCAGCTTATATTTGTTTATTCTTTGTTAGGAATTATTCTTAAATGGTGAAAATGGAAAACTATAGAAGCAGGCTCAGGGAGAGCGGGCTGAGGGTCACACCTCAGAGACTCACTGTTTTTGAGGCAGTAGATCTGCTTCGTAACCATCCCACTGCCGAGGAGGTTAGCCAGTATATCAGTAAAAAGCATCCTGAGATAGCGCTGGGGACCATCTATAAAACCCTGGAGACACTGGCTGAAAACAATCTGCTGAAAAGAGTAAAAACTGACAGCGGCCTTCTGAGGTATGATGCGGCTGACGAAAGTCATCACCATATCTACTGCACCAACTCTGACCGCATAGATGATTACTATGACACCGAACTGACTAAAATGCTCTATAACTATTTTGAAACCAATCGTATTCCCAATTTCAGGATCGAGGATATCAAGCTGCAGATCGTAGGAAATTACACTGATGACAGGAAGAGTACCAGGAAGAAGAGATGACAAGGTTCTTCTCATATCAACCGGGGCATCTGTCAGGACCGGATACTTTTCCCGGAACGACAAAAACTCTAAGAAAGGCTATGACCAGATTTCGTGAAAATGAAAAAGAAGAAACCTACAACATCATCCTTCAGACCCCGGATGATCAGAACGAATTTTTGAAACTCCACGCAAGAAACCTGCAACATTATCCTTCAGACCCTGACCGTTGAGGTTTGACCATGAAGAGAACCTCGTTGCAATGAAGGAGGAGTATGATTTGATGACTGAGAGAAGAAACCAAAAAGAAAATAATTATTAAACAACTAAATTACAATTAATTATGGAAGAAAAAGTTTATTCGATGCCACGTATTGGCGACAAGGCTCCTGAGTT
>JAKQJH010000318.1 GCA_029561255.1 Bacteroidota bacterium
ATGTTTTGATTCATTCGCTCCTACCGGCTCAGTCTGCGGAATGAAATCTCTTCCATCTTTCGCATAATCATAAGGCCAGCGGTGTACTTCTGGAATCTCACCTTCCCAGTTACCATGACCCGGGTTGATCGGGGTGGTCCATTCCAGGGTGTTGGCACCCCAGGGGTTGGTAGTCGTTACTTTTCTTCCCTTGAAAATAGAATAGAAAAAATTGAAGACAAACATCAGCTGTACCGCGAATACAATGATCGAAACGACCGTGATCATTTTATCAAGATCACCAAACTGGTTGAAGGAAACCCAACCTTTCTTATCCAGGTAACGGCGGGGAACACCGGCCAGCCCCTGGTAGTGCATGGGCCAGAAGATCAGGTAAGCCCCGATCATGGTTACCCAGAAATGCAGGTAACCTAATGTATTGTTCAGGTAGCGGCCAAACATTTTGGGGAACCAGTGGTACACACCGGCAAACATTCCGAAGAAGGATGCCACACCCATTACAATATGGAAGTGCGCCACAACAAACATAGTATCGTGCAGGTGAATGTCAATAGTCGAGTTACCCAGGAAGATACCGGTCAGACCACCAGAGATGAACAGGCTCACAAAACCGATTGCAAATAAAGCAGCCGGGGTGAAGCGGATATTTCCTCTCCATAATGTGGTAAGCCAGTTAAACACTTTGATCGCAGAAGGTACGGCAATCAATAGCGTCAGCAGCACAAAGACCGATCCGAGGAATGGATTAAGTCCCGTGACAAACATGTGGTGCGCCCATACCAGGAAGGCCAGGATCGCAATAGCGAACATAGAACCAAGCATGGCCATATAACCAAAGATCGGTTTACGGGCACTGACGGATAATATCTCCGACACCATACCCATTGCGGGCAGGAGGATGATGTATACTTCAGGGTGACCCAGGAACCAGAACAAGTGCTGGTAGAGAATCGCACTACCGCCTTCGTTCGGGAGAATTTCTCCGTTGATCACAATATCACTCAGGTAGAAGCTTGTACCCAGGTTACGGTCAAATAACAGCAGGATTGCACCGGATAATAATACAGGGAAAGAAAGTACTCCCAGAACCGCGGTGAAGAACATGGCCCAGATCGGCAGCGGCATACGGGTCATACTCATTCCCTTTGTACGCATGTTGAGGATTGTGGAAATATAGTTCAGACCGCCCAGCAGGGATGATATAATAAAGAGGGCCATCGCGATCAGCCAGAGGTCGGTACCAATTTTTTGTCCGTCACCCGCCTGACGCAGGGCGCTCAGCGGCGGATACATGGTCCAGCCTCCGGAAGCAGGGCCGGTATGTACGAAAATGGAGGAGAGCATAACTACGCTGGCCAGGAAGAAGAACCAGTAAGACAGCATATTCATAAAAGGCGATGCCATATCACGGGCGCCGATCTGCAGGGGAATGAGTAAGTTGGCAAATGTGCCACTCAAACCGGCAGTCAGTACGAAGAATACGAGTACAGTACCGTGGATGGTTACCAGTCCATAATAGAATTCAGGCTGAATCTGGCCGCCTTTTGCCCAATGCCCGAAGAAGGTTTCGAGAATGGGGAAAGACTGGTCAGGATAACCCAATTGCAAACGGAACAGAACAGAGAACAGTCCTCCGATAATGGCCCATACGATACCGGTAATCAGGAACTGCTTACCGATGGTCTTATGGTCCATGCTGAAGATATACTTCGAGATGAAGGACTGCTCATGGTGACCATGTCCGTGATCATCATGATGTACAGCGTGTGCTGCTCCGGAATGTACATGTAATGCTTCGCTCATATTCTCTTTTATTTAAGCAACGTTGATGCTTGTTTCAATAATTAACGGATAATCGCTCCGGTTACGGGAGCAGCGGCACTCAGGGTGTCGGCTTTTTTAGAAGGGTCCTTATCAGGATTGGCTACCAGGTACTGTGGCTTTTTGCCTGCCATCCAGGCATCAAACTCTTCCTGGGTTTCCACGACAATCGTACCTCTCATACTCCAGTGACCTTTACCGCACATCTGGTCGCAGGAAATCTCGTATACGAAATCAGGGTTTCCTGTTTTCTTACGCATATCGGCGGTGGTAATAGTCGGGGTAAACCACATGGTTGTTGGAGTACCGGGAACAGCATCCATTTTCAGGCGGAAATGGGCCAGACCCACGTCATGGATTACGTCTTTGGCGCCGATCACCAGTTGTACCGGTTTACCAACTACCAGGTGCATTTCCTGTTCTACAAAAACGTCGTCGTAATTGGCGGGATCATCCCAGATCTGACCTGCCGGGTTGTTGGCGGCCGGATTTACATTCTTGAAATATTTTTTACCAAGGACACCATCTTTACCTGGGTAGCGCATTTCCCAACCAAACTGCTTGCCCACAATTTCCACCTGCATGGCATTCTTAGGTGCCGCACCGGTGATTTTGAACCAGTAGAAAATACCAACTCCTACCAGTATGGTAAGTACAATGGCAGGGATTACGGTCCAGATCAGCTCTAACTTATTATTATGCGGGAAATAAAAGGCTTTTTGATTTTCTTTTTCCTGGTATTTATAGGAGAACCAGAAAAGGGCTACCTGGGTGATAACAAATACAATAAAGGTAATGGCTATCGTAACATACAACATCCTGTCCACCAGCACGCCATGATCAGAAGCAGGCTCACCGAGGATCTTTCCCTTCAGTTGTTCATTACAATAGTAAACGCCGATCAGTCCAAGGATCAGGAAGGCCAGCAGGAGAAAGCCGTTGATCTTATTGGACTGTTTACGGGAACGCTCATATCCCCTTAATACAGCTACATACTCACTTGCTTTGGCAATCTGGAAGGTGATTACAAAGCCTAATGCTAAAATTGCGACAATGAAAAATGTCTGCATAACTTAAAATGAGGTGGTTTTTATCTAATATCTATCTAACAACTTTACATCAGAGGCGAAGCTTGTTCCGGATACCATCAGGTATGGTGGATCAGGCTCTCTTTTACAAACGGGTGGTTTTTGGCCAGCAGGGGGGCTTTGCTCAGCGCCCTTCCGGTTACAAACATAATCAGACCCACAAATCCAAGTGCTACACCCATGTCATATAAGATATTCGGTACATGTGTGGCGCCGGTTGAATCTTTCATCACACTGGGGAATACCATCTGGTAAAAGTCCAGCCAGTGCCCGAAAATGATCATGATCGCCATAAATGTAATAGTT
>JAKQJH010000319.1 GCA_029561255.1 Bacteroidota bacterium
CTGATCATGTGCCAGCAGCACGAGGTGACCGGGTGTTTTTGTTTTATTCGCCTCCAGCATATTATAGATCCGGCGTAATAACAACGCGGTATCCGCATCCGGTGCCAGGGTTTTATGGTTAAAGGTCCATTCGATATCCCAGCCCATGATGGCATAACCCGAAGCATGCAGGGAGTCGATGGCCGCCTTGCTTTCCATAATATCTGTGTGGTCAATACTATCAATCCGCCAGGCATTACGGCCGGGCATACGGGCTACGTTATTGGTGAATCCTAATAATTTTTTTGACTGGTTAAAATCATTGATTACGCCTTCCGGACTTTCGTAAAATGAAGTATACCGGTTACGGGCATGACTATAACTGTGATTACACAGTTCAATACCCGCATCCGCTTTCAGCATTTCCCAGGTTTCTTTTTGCTGGCGGGTATCCAATGTGTGCTGACCTACTACAAAAAAACTGGCGGCTACCTGCTCGGTTTTGATCACTTCCAGCACATTGCGGGTGCCTTTGTTGGGGCCGTCATCAAAGGTGAGGTAGATTTTTTTCTTCTTCCGGTTTAGTGCAGTAAGGGAATCATTTCGTTTTTTCTCACGGGCCTTCAGGTCTGTACTGTCCATGTCAGGGGAGGGTGCCGGTTTTTGATCTGCCCTATCGGAGCAGGCAGCAAAAACGAAGAGCAGTGCCAGGAATGAATTGGATAATATGGTTTTGGTCAGTCGTTTGGCAGGGTCGCCTTCATCGGCGACAGGACAGGGGTTCATAAAAAGGGTGTGGTTTTTTAATTTCCACCATGAAAGTATGGAGTTGGCAGCGGGTTTGCAAATGGGTTTTGGTTAAAGAATAATTAAAGTCGGCAAGCCGGACTTTCTGACGGTTTTTCGGCCCTTCTTACAACTTCTTTAATAATACTTTCTTCTGCGAAAAATTATAGGCCGCATCCAGCATCTCCAGCAGTTTGGGCCAATCCTCTTTTTTTACCGTGGTTTGCTTGTAATGTTTTTTAACCAGGATATTCAGGGTAGACCCTTCTACGGTTGTCTGTACGGCAAAAGTGCCGACGGCGTTGTCAATATTGATGTTGAGGTTCTGAATGCCCACTACTTTGTATCCGGCGGGGATGGTGAAATTGATGATATTCCGGATTGATTTCGGATTCTCCATATAGGCGTCCACTTCCCGTTTGCGATCGTCCTGCGATATCCATAACTGCGAACCGATCAGTCCGGGTACTGCTACCAGCAGGTTATCGCCGGCTATTTTCACCATATCACCCAGCTCAAATTTATTGGTATAATTGAGCTCTTGCTTGCGCCAATTACGTCCATCGGAGTTCAGGGTAAACTCGGTATAGGCGACGAGGTTGTCGTAGTCACCATCCAGCTCCTTCTTCATAGTTTCCAGTTTACGGGTCTTGTCTTCTTTTTTCCGTTCCCGGAGTTTTTCTTCATAACTGTCCAGTACCGCTCCTTTCATACTGGCCCGAACATCATCTTCTCCGCCATAACTTCGATGGTCATCGTCAAAGGCCGTTGTGTATACGAGGCCCTGGTAATTATAGTTTTTCTTGGCCAGGCCGGTGGCCGCCCGCTGCAGCACCACTTTCATATTCCGGGTAGCTGTATCCATGGAAGCGGTGATGGTATTGGTGGTGATATTTTCTTCAGCTTTGCTGGCAGGTAAAGTAATAGGAGTGGCAGTCGGATTCTTTCCCAGGCTGATGATATAGGCTGGGGTATTCAGGAACTCTGTTTTGAAATCGTATGGGTTGGAAAAAATGGTGGCATTGAATATAAACTTGTCTTTCACTTTTACCATCCACTCCGGTTCGGTCCGGAAAATGATATCACCCGGTTTTGTGAGTGTCATGGGTGAGGTTACGACCAGGTCGTATGGAATTTTCCGGAGATCGAGGCACTGAGTAAGGCAGGATGCAAAAAGTTCACTGGAAAATCCATTGGCCCGGTAGAATGACATGTGTCGGAGGATATAATAGGTTTTCTGAATAAAATCCTCTTCCCGTATATCCGCATAGCCGATTTGTTTGAGGTAGGCTTTGGCCATGGAATAGTACATGGATCCATCCAGCCGGTTATACAAATGGTTCATTTTAACGGCCAGTTCCTCCGGACTGATTGTTTGTTTCAGTTCCCCGCGGTCACCAATGAAGAGATCTGAACGGTTTTCGCTCCGGGAGAAAACGATCTGGAATTTCAGCATGGGAAATTCAATCATCCGGTTAATCCATTTGGTGTCGGAAATTTTTTCGCGGTTCCGGTCTTCCCAGCTGTACTCCGCATTCGCATTTCCGGTTTCTTTAAAGGCGGGGGCACCCATGGTGGATTTGGAGTTGACAAAAGAATTATTATCGGTATCGATTTCAAATTTCTGGCTGAGCACCGGATACTCTCGTGTGCAAACGAAATAAATCGGGTCAAACTCGATATAACTCATCTTTTTTACCGTGTTGTCATCATAAAAAATGGTCCCGTAATCAATAATATCGCCCGGGTCGATATCCGGTATGGCGATTTTAAAATAGATGACACGACTTTTACTCTTGTCCAGGTAGGTGCTGGCCTTGCCTATATACGGCGTAAACGTAGAGGGTACATCGTCATTGTCTTCCACATACACCGCATTCCGCAAGGAAACATCCTGTACCGTACCATTGGCCTTGATTACTTTTATACCGGCTCCATCATATGCGGAACCAATCCGGAAATAAACGGAGGAATAACTATTCACGGCATCCCGGTCATTCAGTTTGATCCGGCGGCGGGTAATTTCAAACACGGCGAGTTTGTTGGCGTCTTTATCAAAGGAGAAACGGGTTTTCTGGGCGATGATTACCCCGCTTTCCTCCTTCCATTTATCGGGAATAGCGCTGATGCCAAAATCAGGATCAGTATCATCCCAAACGGTTTTCATATTCCGGGCAATCGCTTCGAGCTTGGAGGGGCTGAAGGTGTCGTCGTCCTGGGCCGCCAAAGCGACAGATACGATAAGGCTCAATAGGAGGAGTACTTTTTTCATACGTTATTTCTTTGCAGGCGTTTATGTTGCTCCTGGCCTGTTTTTTTGACGATTAGTTTCAATGAGTAATGAGTAATCAGTAATGAGTAAGTGTGACAGTTTCACTGCATGCTGAACCCTCTTTAAGATGGTCGCTTTAAAATACTTTTACTGTCATTTATACTCTTAATGCTTTTCTCTTTCTCTCTTTTTCTCTTTTGACCTCTTAGTTTAATTATGGCTTCTTTACTAATATGAGGTTGCTGTTAAAATCCTTTAGCTTCTTCGTAAAACCCTTCCAGTTTTCAAAATCCGCTTTCCGTATCCTGCCGGTGTTGAAGGCCAGTGTTTTGTTGAAGATGACTTTATTGTCTTTGGCCGTATACGAGCCGGTGACTTCATAGTCTGTTGCTTTTTCATTGATCGGGGCAGGAAGAGACGCTACCTTGTAACCTGCCGGAAGAATCAGCTCTGTTTCATCCACTGATACATAACTGGAGGAAAGGGCATAATCCTGTTGCCGGTCTTTTTCCGGTACAAGGCCACGCAGGTTTTCCGGGAAAAAGTCAATTCCCAGGTAAAGCTCTTTGTCTTCGGTAATTACATAATTACTGAGATCAATATCGCCTTCAAATACAATCGGGATTTCGCGGTTGTTCAGGTCCGACGTTTTGACATTTGATACGACCAGGTTGCGGTTGCCGAATTCGAGGTAGCGCTGGATCATTTTCTTTTTTTCATCATTGGGCAGGTCATGGTAGTACTGGTGGAACCCGGTCCGCTGCTCCCCGGTCAGGGTGACTTTAACATGCCCTTTGAGCAGGTTGTCTTTTAACTGAAAACTGGTCTGGGTGAGTAATTTGTTTTTTTCTTTATCCTGTACCGGCACCTTCTTTACTTCATATTTTTCACCCTTACCTATCAGGACTTCCTTGCCCTGGATCCGCCAGGCATATTCGCCAAACGGGATGTACTTTTCGGTGCCATCCAGGTAATATTCCTTGCCACCGAGTATAACCGTACTGATACAGTGATTGTCCACTGCCAGGGACGGGAGGGTGTAATCATAGGGGATATGCCGGGTGCCGATCCAGGTCATATAGGCTTCCAGTCCGGCCAGTTTCAGCATCTCCGTCATGAGGTTGGCCATACCCTTACAATCCCCGTATTTAGATTTAAATACATCCTGGGCGGTGGCGGGAATAAACCCGGCCAGTCCGTCTTCAAAAGCGATATACCGGATATTATCCTGTACCCAGTAAAAAATGGATTTTACTTTATCCAGGTCATTCGTTTTTCCCTTGATCAGTTCGGTTACTTTGGCTTTTAATTCTTCTGGTTTATTGATGCATTTTTTATAGAGATACTGATACCAGCCATAGAGGTCACCTACATCCCCGAATCCTTTCTCTTTTTTTCCTTCAAAATTGAACGATTTAACAACAAATACAAGGTGGGGGTATTGATAAGCCAGGCCAACTGACCGCCG
>JAKQJH010000322.1 GCA_029561255.1 Bacteroidota bacterium
TTGTTTTCGCAGAGCAGGCTGTCGCGTCCCAGGTATACTGTTGGATTTGGTTTGGAACTGATCAGGATACTGTCTCTTGTTTTACAGCTGCCATCCGTTCTGGAAACTTCCACCCAATACAAACCAGGGAGTGTACTGCTCAAGGTGGATAGGGTGGAGTTGTCCTGCCATTTATATTGTTTGCCGGCTCCGGCACGTGGATCCAGCAGGAATAAGGAATCTGCACATACTGCTTTATCCGGCCCAAGGTCCACAGTAAATGGATCAATTGTAACTTTCTTGATGAAAGTGTCATTCCGGCAAGGAAGATAAGTTACCAGCTTTACTGAATATACACCGGGTGCGGAAAAGACATGTTGCGGGCTGTCGAGGGCGGAGGTATTGCCGGCACCGCTTGCCGGGTCACCGAAATCCCATTTCACCGAATGTACATCATTGGCCCTGGAATAATAAAATCTGACCTGGTTTGAAAAACAGGCCGTATCATAACGGAAACGGCCTTTCACATAACTCTGATTAAAGTCGGGTAAACCAAATCGTGAAGAAGAACCTGTCATTAACAGCGGTCCGGATCTTGAATATTGACAGGCAGAGCCAACCTGATCGGGGTTGTTTATGACTGACAGTTTTGTTGAATTAAAGATTGATACATAAATTTTTCCATCTGGTGCCAGTTGCAGGGCATTGAATACACCATAATTGTTGGCAATGGCGCTGTCCAACCAGGTCAGTGTGGATTGAATGACCGGTACAGAGGAATCAAGGTTGGAGAACTGTAGAATATAATTGTAAAAAACTGAAGATAACGGGAAGTTGTCCCTGTAACAGGTGGTATACAATTTTTTTGAATCGGGTGAAAACTCTACACCATAACTAAATAAATTGGAGTAGGTCATAATTGTTTTATTATTATTGACCAGACCGGTCGTCGAGTTAAAATCAAATAGCTCCAGGCCTGAATACCATTTGGCATCTGCGATTCTGGTTCCATCAGGGGAAGCTTTCAGGTACCCCAGTACAGAAGCCGTACTCAGCGATGCAGTGATTACCGGGGTTTGTATTCCGGCAGCAGTGACGAGGAAAGCCATAAAATCGCCATTCCTGTAGTCGCGGGTAATTACCCAGGTGTCCTTCCCGTTACAATGATTTACTGATGTAATTTTCTCCCTGACGTAAGGAGTGAGTTGGGTGTTTTTGGATTCCACATCACCTTTACCATTATTCAGCGTCATATTTATTACGGAGTAACATAGTCCATTGGTACCCCACTGATAGTCTGTGGTGAAAAGATAATATCGTTTTGAATCGTCTTGGAAAGGGATGATCATACCTGATTGTGTACTTGAAGCATGCCCGAAAAGCCCGGTACCGTTCGGCATTAGTGTATGATCTGCACACCATACAGACATTCCATCAGAATAAAAAAGAAGTTGACCGTTTACGTCACTGATGGACGTACTCCCTTCAGATTGATTCATGCTGCTTAGCTGTGTACTGGCTGGCTGACCCGTGGTAAAGCTCAGAACTGCTTTTAGGCCAAAAACCCAGTTGTCAGCCCGTTGGGCAGATAGAATACCTGATAGTAAAAGCAGGCAGAAAAGTAAACATTTTTTTTGCATGGGGATAAGGTATTTAAAGGTACAGATTCGTATTGTTTTATACAAACAGTCGTTTTGTACAGTACGCTGTATTCTACTAACTTTGCCTTGGCTTTTTTAACTAAAAAAAATAAACGATGGCAGCCCGCACCGACTTATTCCAAAGCCCTGATTATTTCGCAGTTGATGAATTACTGAGCGAGGAACATCTTATGATCCGCGATGCGGTCCGTTCCTATGTGAAGAAAGAAATTTCTCCCATTATTGAAGACTATGCCCAGAAAGCGGAGTTTCCGCAGCATATTGTAAAACAGCTGGGCGAACTGGGTTGTTTTGGCCCAACTGTTCCCGTGCAATACGGCGGCGGCGGACTGGATTATATTTCCTACGGACTGATGATGCAGGAACTGGAAAGGGGAGACAGCGGCGTGCGTTCTACCGCTTCTGTACAAGGCTCCCTGGTCATGTTCCCGATCTATGCATATGGCAGCGAAGAGCAGAAAATGAAATACCTGCCCAAACTGGGAAGCGGCGAATGGCTGGGTTGTTTTGGTTTGACCGAGCCTGACCATGGTTCCGATCCCAGCAGTATGCTGACGAATATCAAGGATGCCGGTGATCATGTAATCCTGAATGGCGCTAAAATGTGGATCAGCAATGCCCCCTTTGCTCAGGTGGCGGTGGTTTGGGCCCGCAATGAAGCGGATGAAATTGTCGGGGTGATTGTGGAAAGAGGGATGGAAGGATTTTCCACCCCAACCACTCACGGTAAATGGAGTTTGCGGGCTTCGGCTACCGGGGAACTGGTGTTTGATAATGTAAAAGTGCCCAAGGAAAATATATTGCCCGGGGTGAAAGGATTGAAAGGCCCGTTGAGCTGTCTGACCAAGGCCCGTTACGGCATCGCCTGGGGGGTGATTGGTGCGGCGATGGATTGTTATGATACCGCGCTTCGTTATTCCCAGGAGCGTATCCAGTTTGGCAAACCTATCGGGGCTTTCCAGCTGCAGCAGAAGAAGCTGGCGGAAATGATCACCGAGATCACAAAGGCTCAACTGCTCAACTGGCGCTTAGGGGTGCTGATGAATGAAGGGAAAGTAACTCCGCAGCAAGTAAGTATGGCCAAACGGAATTCCTGCGAGATCGCGACTAATATTTGTCGCGATGCCCGCCAGATGCTGGGAGGTATGGGCATTACCGGCGAATACCCGGTGATGCGGCATATGATGAACCTGGAAAGTGTGATCACGTATGAGGGCACACATGATATTCATCTGCTGATCACGGGGATGGATGTGACGGGGTATAATGCGTTTAAGTGAGGGATGCGAGAAGCAAGAAGCTAGAGGCGAGAAGGAAATACAAAGAAATGAAAGTTTATCTAATCGGCTTTATGGGTTCGGGGAAAACGCACTGGGGTCGTTTACTCAGTGAAAAACTGGGGGTCCGGTTTTTTGACCTGGATGAAGAAGTTGTGGAGGAAGCCGGTAAACCGATTACTGAAATTTTTGCCACGGCCGGGGAAGAACATTTCCGGATGCTGGAAAAAGAAGTGTTGCATCACCTGACCGAAAAACACGAAAGTTTTATCATGGCCTGTGGCGGGGGCACTCCCTGTTATTTTAATAATATTGAATTTATGAATCAGGCAGGAACTTCTGTCTGGATCAATACGCCGGTAGAAACTCTTTTTTCCCGGTTGGTCAATCAGAAATCAAAACGACCCCTGATCCGTGATTTGTCGGACGACCAGTTAAGGGGATTTATCAGTAAAAAATTCTCAGACCGCCGGATGTATTATGAGCAGGCTGAACTCGTAGTGGATGAAGAGCCGGTGGAACTGGATAAACTCATAGAAACTATCTTTCATGCATAAGAATTATCTCGGTATTGCGGCTCTCCTGGGGGCCATCACGGTCGCCATCGGGGCATTTGGCGCGCATGGGTTACAGAAAATTACATCGGATGCGGTTATCCTGCACAGTTATCAGACTGCCGTACAGTACCAAATGGTGCATGTGCTGGCTTTATTAGGAGTAGGGATACTATTCGAACGGTTTTCTGCATCCTGGCTCATTTGGGCGGCTAATCTGTTCCTGGTTGGGATATTTCTTTTTTCCGGATCCATCTATATCATTACCTATCTCAAAATAAAAGGAATGAGTACGGGATGGATCGGTCCGGTAACACCCATTGGCGGGTTGTTGTTTATAGCAGGCTGGCTGGCTTTGCTGATGGCCGTGCAGCGAAAACAGCATTAAAGCGGCAGTATCAGTGTGGTGACTGTGCCTTTTTTATTTTCGATATGATAACTCCCCCCGATGCTTTCCATCCGGCGGGCGATATTCTTCAATCCATTTCCGAATTGTCTCAGCTTATCCAGGTCAATTCCTTTTCCATTATCAGCAATCCGGATACATAATTCATTACCGATGCTGATATCAATCTCCACCAGGCTGGCCTCTGCGTGTTTCAATGTGTTATTCAGGGTTTCTTTCAGGCATAGAAATATATTACGCCGTTTATCACCTGCCAATTCTCTATCAGGGATCTGATCAGGGGCTTTCAGCCTGCATTCCACATTTGTTCCGTCAAAATATTCCAGTGAATAAGAGCGGATATAGGACACCAGGTTATCCAATGTGTCGTTTCCACTGTTCATACTCCAGATAATCGCATTCATCTTATTGAGCACATCATCTGCCGAACGGGAGATCTTCTCAATTTCAATGGGTGTATTTTCTTTCATTTTATTCCGGGCAATTTCACTCATCAGCCGGATCGCGGTCATCCCGGCGCCCAGTTCGTCATGCATATCCGCGGAGATCCGCTGCCGTTCTTCCTGCTGTGCTTTGTACACGGCAATTTCTTTTTCGTATTCCTTCAGCAGGTTCTGCGCTTTCAGGGTTTCTTTTTCCTTGGTTTCATTGATGATATTGCGCCTGTTTTTATAATTCAGGCCAGCCAGGAATAACACGAGTTCCAGGAACAAACCCAGTTCATAGTAGATAATGGAGGCGTTCAGCAGTCCGGGTAATTTTCTGAACTGTGCATCATACACAATCCCTAATTGCGAGATCGTGGAAAAGATGAACAGGAACAGGTTGCCCCAGAATAGATACCGTAATAATTTTTCTTTCCAGTTACGGATGCTGTATACGAGGTAGACGAGGATCAACGTCAGTAATAAAACCTTGGAAAGTATTTCAACGAGGTATTCCAAAACATAATTTCCCGTGAAATAATGGAGGACAGTATAAAGCAACATGGAGCCCACCAGTATGGATATGCCTGTATTATATAATTTGGAAAGAAAGGGATGGGTTTGATCTGTGTTCAGGAACTTCTTCATAAACAACATATAGAAAATAATTCCCGTGGCCTGTAGCAAAAAGTCAAGATACCCTTCAATAAAAAAGCCAAAAGGACTGGCATACAGATGGAATACTGTTTGCAGGAAAAGTAATCCGCCCATAAACAAGGCATAGCCGGAATAAAACAGGAACTCCTTATTGCCGCCCTGGAAGAAATTGGTGAGCGAGAACAGGATCATCATCAGTAACAAACCGCAAAAAACATAGGTGATCAGGTTTTGCTGATTATGTTTACCGTGCAGTTGTGCCACGAATGCGGTCACGTGGTCTTTGCCTATAACCCGCGGACGAAGCAGGTTGTTATAGGTTTTAACACCTGACAATTCTGTAACCAGTAAGGCCGAATCATTTGGTCCCAGTTCTATCAGCCTGAAACCATCCCGTTCATTGATTGCCGGCCGGATGTCAGGTAAAGGGATCAGCTGATTTCCCTCCACCCGGTAAAGATTAATTTTAGTGAAATAGTAGCCCGGGCAGAAGTACACAGCACTGTTGCTGTCCGTGTTGTTACAAACGTTGAACCGGAGGAAAATTCGTTTGGTGACCCAATCATTGGGCAAGGTACCTGAATGTTGAATCCCGGGCTCAAAAACCATCCGGGGGTATAATTCATTGATGGCTCCCTTTTGCGTGGTATAAAAACTGCTGATGTCCTTGTTAAACCGTTCTTCCAGGATTACTTTGCTGATATCCAGATAGACATGACTGCTGTCCTGGGCCGTCAATGAACAGGGCAGGAGCAGCAGGCAAAAAAAGCAGACGTTTGATATGAAAAAGCGGGAAAACCTCATTTGGTCATTACCTGGCCAAATGTAAGGTTTCCTGCCTTCTTTTTAATGAATTGCTCCTGTTTCGGCACACGGACTGCTGCTGATCCGGTATCAAGCTTGCCAGATTTGGGATAAGAGGCCAATCGGGTGGTTTTGGGTAAAGGCATATCGCCCGTTGTGACAAACTATTTATCTTTGCAGCTATGGCTAATAAGCTGAGGAAGAAATCGAAAGATCGTGCTGAACCAACCCCTCCTGTGAGTCCGGACCTGAAAGAATTCAGAAAGGAAAAAGAAGAAGCGGTGGACTGGAAAGCCATTGCCCGTGATGAACGTACCTGGAAGATCGTGGGGGCTGTTTTCCTCCTGATTTCTATCTTTCTCTTTATATCCTTTACCTCTTATTTTTTTACCTGGAAAGAAGACCAGGCGGTGGCCCAACAAGGGTTTTCAGCCCTGCTCGATACGGATGAACCCGTTGCCAACCTGCTGGGCAGACTAGGGGCGGTAACTTCCCATTTTTTTATTTTTAAAGCATTCGGGATAGCGTCCTTCCTGATTTGTACCTTTTTCTTTGTAGTGGGAGTCAACCTGCTTTTCCGTCGCAAAGTATTTTCAATCTGGCGGAATCTAAAATATGTAACCCTTGGTCTCCTGATTTTGTCAGTCAGTCTTTCTTTTGTTTTCCAGCATACCGAATTCGCATTTGGCGGGGCTGTTGGCAACCTGATCAATCAGAAACTCTATGGTGCCGTAGGGACCATCGGGACAGCCGCCATTTTGTTATTGCTGGCTACCGGCTATTTTATCTGGCAGTTTAATCCGGCATTCAATCTGCCACAGAAAAAACAACCACAACCCGGTGCAGAAACTGCCACTGTGAATATCACTGAAGAAGCGACTCCGGTTTTGGCTACCCAGACAGTGAATGACCTGTATGCAGGCAAGGACAAAGCAAAACCTAATTCATTAAAAGGGGAGAGCCCGGTCGTGATCAATTTTCCGGATGAAGAGCCCTTGCATGACCTTAAAATGGTCGAGAAAGAGCTACCCCTTGAAGTAGTGCAGCCCCCCGTTCAACAGCAGGAATCCATTCCTGAAATAGAAGTGGTGAAGGACCTGATGCATACACATGATCTGGATATAACACTACCTGAACCGGAAGAGGAGATCATTCAAAAACCCAGGGATTTAACTCCAACAAAAAAAGGAGACCAGGAGCTTGAACTCGAGATTAAAGCGGTGCCGGAGAAAGTGGAAGAAGAAGAAATAGCCGGGGTGGAGAACCTGCCGCCTTATGAACCTACCCTGGACCTGCGTGACTATAAATATCCCACCCTGAACCTGCTGGAGAACCATGGAGGGGAAAAAATCGTACAGGATACCAGTGAGCTGGAGAATCATAAAAACCAGATCATAGCCACCCTCCGGAATTACTCTATTGAAATCCAGAAGATCAGTGCTACGATCGGGCCCACGGTAACCTTGTATGAAATCGTACCGGCTCCAGGCGTCCGTATTTCCCGGATCAAAAACCTGGAAGATGATATCGCGTTGAGCCTTGCCGCGCTTGGGATAAGGATTATCGCGCCTATTCCCGGTAAAGGAACAATTGGTATTGAAGTGCCCAATATCCGGAAAACGATGGTGAGTATGCGCAGTCTGCTGGCCTCGGAAAAATTCCAGAACAATGCCTTTAACCTGCCGATTGCCATTGGTAAAAAGATCGACAATGAAAACTTCATCGTTGATCTGACTACCATGCCTCACCTGTTGATGGCGGGGGCTACCGGACAGGGTAAATCAGTAGGGGTGAATGCCATCCTGGTTTCCCTGTTGTATAAAAAACACCCTTCCCAGTTAAAGCTGGTGTTGATCGATCCGAAAAAAGTAGAGCTCAGTATCTACCGTCGTATTGAGAAGCACTTCCTGGCCAAACTGCCGGGCGAAGAGGAAGCGATTATTACGGATACCAAGAAAGTGGTGAATACCCTGAATGCGCTTTGTATTGAAATGGATAACCGGTATGACCTGCTCAAGGAAGCCGGTTCCCGGAATATCAAGGAGTACAATGAGAAATTCATCAAGCGGAAACTCAACCCGCAGAAAGGTCACCAGTACCTGCCGTTTATTGTATTGGTGATTGACGAGTTCGCCGACCTGATCATGACCGCGGGTAAAGAGATTGAAATGCCGATTGCGCGACTGGCACAGCTGGCCCGTGCGGTAGGTATTCACCTGATTATTGCCACTCAACGTCCTTCTGTAAATATTATCACCGGTACCATCAAGGCCAACTTCCCCGCCCGTATCGGATTTAAAGTGTCTTCAAAAATAGACTCACGTACCATCCTCGATACGGGAGGAGCCGAGCAGCTGATCGGAAAGGGGGATATGCTGATTTCCTATAACGGGGAACTTACCCGTCTGCAATGTGCTTTTGTGGATACTCCGGAAGTGGATGAAGTGGTGGACTTTATCAGCAACCAGCGCGGCTATTCCCAGGCCTTCCTGTTGCCGGAATATGTGGATGAAAAAGACCTGGAAGGAAAAGATTTTGATATGGGTGACCGGGATTCCCTTTTTGAAGATGCCGCCCGGCTGATCGTACAGAACCAGATCGGTTCCACCTCCTTATTGCAGCGCCGGATGAAGCTGGGCTATAACCGGGCCGGCCGGCTCATGGACCAGCTTGAGGCAGCCGGAATTGTAGGACCCAGCCAGGGCAGTAAGGCTCGTGATGTACTGATCAAGACCGAAATGGAGCTACAGCAACACCTGGACGCATTGGGTTGATGCTTGTCCAAATATCCGTTAGCATCCTGTTAAGAAACAAGTCTTTATGCAACCCCTTTGCCGGTATAACTATCCTATTCCTGTAATTCAATTATCTTTGCGGCGCCCTTAAGCGGGTAGCCACACAAACTCCAAATGATGAAGAAGTTATACGTATTACCTTTAATCTGTATTCTGCTGACAGGCATCTCCTTTGGTCAGACCAATCCGACTAAGAATGATCCGGAAGCCAAAAAAGTCCTGGATGCTGTCAGTGCTAAATTCAAAACCTTTACATCGGTTCAGGCCGCTTTTACCTATAAAGTGGAAAACGCATCCGGAAAAGCCCTTTCCACCAAGACCGGTTCCATCCTGATGAAGGGTACAAAGTACCGCCTGAGTTTCAGCGGGCAGGAGATTTTCTGCAACGGAACCACCGTTTGGAATTATGAAAAAGGGGCTAACGAAGTAACCATTAACAATGTGGATCCTGCCGGCGGAACCATCACTCCCCAGAAATTATTCTCCAATTTTTACGATAAGGATTTTTATTATACCCTGAATGGCGAAAAGAAAATTGCGGGCAAAACGATCCAGGAAATCCAGATGACACCCGTGGATAAGAAAAAATCCTTCCATACCGTGTATCTGCAAATTGATAAAGCCACCCAGACCATCTACAGCACGAAAGTATTAGAGAATGGCGGCACCCGGTATTCCTATACCGTTACTTCAATGAAGACCAATGTGCCGGCAGCGGATAACCAGTTTGTATTTGATAAAAGCAAATATCCCGGGGTGAATGTAGAGGACCTTCGTTAGTTCCCAGGTCGTTTAATTCCTTTATTATTGATTATTAGGGTCGATTAAAGTAGTTGGCTTACTTTTTTTAATTATTGATTATTTGAGTCGTATAAAGTAGTATGTGTAACTGAAATAATTAATAATTCTTCTATAAAACGCTGTCTTCAATAAACGACTCTAATAATCAATAATCCGCATTTAATACGCTATCTATAAAAGGGAGCTTAATAATTAATAATTAATAATTCCGTATTTCGCCTCTTTCCGCTTTTAGTCCTGCACCACCGCTTTGCGGATCTTCACCAG
>JAKQJH010000323.1 GCA_029561255.1 Bacteroidota bacterium
CAGCATACCAGCCTTTCAGGACCGGATTACCCGCATATTGTTTTTGTGCATTCACTTCGTTCAGCAGGAAAAAGAAGATGAGTATGATTCCGTATCTGTATTTCATCTTGTTCAATTTTTGTAGTTTATTCCGTAGGATAAGCATATATGAAAATTGAGCGTTGAATACCTGCCTTTGCCGGCAGGCAGGTTGAACATTTCCTTAATGAGAAATCAAAATGTTCAATACTCAACGCTCAATGCTCAATGTTCAATCTTCTGGAGGAAACGCCTCTCCTCTATGACAGGTTTTACAAGTAATCGTATTCAGGTATTCGGGTTTGATACTTTTATTAAAATAAAAATGATTGGTATTGATCTCAATCGTCATCCGCATCATGTCCCGGGCATTTTCCTTCATGGGCTCGGCATCGGACCGGAAATCAATATCCGTACCGGGATAGACTTTTGATTTTACATGGCAGAACTCGCATTTTACCCCCAGGGCTTTATTGTAAGTCTGCATGATACTGTCCAGCTTTTCATCGGAAATATCCTTTGGTAATACTTTCAGGTTTCTTTCCTGCGGGGCTTTGACGGCGGCTACTCCCAGCGTAACAAAAGCCAGGAAGGAGAGCGTGACGATAATTTTATTTTTGTTTGGCATAGATTCAGTTCTGACGATCCGGCCGCCGGAATGGCGGCATCGGGTTGATTAATTAATGGATAAAACGTTCAAAAAATTCCCAGGTCCGCAGCATCTGGTCGATCCGCTGGCGGTTATTACCACTCCGGGTCAGTTCATGCGTACCGCCTGGATGACGCACATATTCCACCGGACGGCCCAGCACTTTCAGGCTTTTATAAAGCATTTCACTTTGTACAAAACCGGTACGCCGGTCATTGTCTCCATGGAAAATGATATAGGGCGTTTTAATATTTTGCACATAATTAATCGGGGATTCCCGGGCCAGTGTTGCTTTGGGTGTGGCTTCCCAGGGATAACCCCCAAAATAATTCGGCACCAGGCGCCAGGCATTTCCTTCGCCAAAGAAAGTGGCCAGATCGTACACCCCTCTTTGTGAACAGGCCGCAGCAAAGCGTTGGTCATGGGCAATGATCCAGGCTACCAGGTAACCGGCATAAGAGCCACCAGTGACCATCAATTTAGCTGTATCGGCCCAGCCTTCGGCAACTGTTTTGTCAAGCGCGGTGAGCACATCTTTCGTGGGACCGGTTCCCCAGTCATTGATATTGCCCCTTAAAAAATCAAGTCCATAACCACCACTCCCGCGGGGATTCGCATATACCACCCCGTAACCCTTGCCGCAGAAATACTG
This sequence comes from Bacteroidota bacterium, assembly GCA_029561255.1. GTDB lineage: Bacteria > Bacteroidota > Bacteroidia > Chitinophagales > Chitinophagaceae > JJ008. Next base: position 1,320 of record JAKQJH010000323.1, read on the forward strand.
GTATTCATGCCACATGCTGCTTTCGCCGGGTCCCCACATGGCACTGGGGCCACCATGGATTTCGAGTAATAATGGAAACTTCTTGCCCGGCTGGTAATTGGTGGGTTTCATGACCCAATATTCGATGGTCATGCCTTTTTCATTCTTAAAACTGTGCTTTTCCGGGAAGCTCAGTTGTTTACCGGCAATCCAGCTGGAATTGAAACTGCTGAGGCGTTTTGCATTTTTAGCAGTGGCATCCGCTACATAAAGTTCAAACGGATTGGCCACTTCCGTTTTTACAAAGACCAGTTTATCAGCAGCGAGATCATAATTCGCAATACCACTTTCATACCCGGTTAGTTGTTCAACTTTTACTTCGTCCTTCAATGCACTCAGGGGCGGATAAATATTGATGCCCTTTGACAAATTCACCCGGTATAACGGTTGTCCGCCATTGCTCTGTGAAGTGAAATAAATGTATTTCTCATCTTTGCTCCAGTTGAGAAAGGACTTATTGCGGTCAAAAGGCAGATCGATCTTTTCATTAATGGAACCACCCATGGGAATCAGGGCCAGGGTGGGGATACTGACAAAAGAAGTTCCGCTGTATTGAAAAGCCAGCCATTTGCCAGAGGGAGATAGGCGTGGACTGGAAAAACTTTTATCTTTTTCTCCCAGCATTTTCTTTAACCCGCTGCCATCGGTATTGGCCAGGTAAATGCAGTTTTCCAATATACGGTCCGGGTGTTCTTTGCTTTCCGCATTGCCATTTATGATCAACTGTTTTCCATCAGGAGTAAAGTCCACACTGTTGAAGCGACTGAATCCGGTGGTGATATTTACCGCCCTGGCACCTGGCCGGGCTTCCATGATAAAATAATGGGTGAAGCTCATATCGCCATTCACATCCATTTCATCGAGGTGATTGAGTTTGGTAATGACTTTGGCTTTCCGGTCTTCCGCATTTTTTTCGAGATAGGCGCGCACTTCTTCGATCGTGCCATCCGGATTTCCTTTTGCCTCATTTTTTAAAACGGCATTATTTTCCAGTCCGGGTTTTTCTAATGACCAGGCAGGCACCGTTTTACCCGGATTCAATAAGGAATCATTCAGCAGGTATTTAAACGACACCCCCCCTGAAAAAAGAAGTTGTTTGCCATCCGGACTCCATTTAGGACTGCTGGCGCCGTATTTGGATTTAGTCAGTTGAATAGCTTCTCCACCTTCGAGTCCCAGTAAGAAAAGTTGTGATTTGCCATCGGCCGCTCTTACGAATACGATCTGTTTACCATCCGGACTGAATACGGCTTGCGAAGCGGACTCTTTGGCGGTGGTCAGTTGTCGCGGAGCCGCACTGCCATCAGTAGGTACGATCCATATCTGGGTACTGTATTTATAATCCAGTTTGCTCTCGGCCTCCGGTTCTATCGAGAGTACGGTAAAAACGGCCATGCTGCCATCATTATTCAGGTTCAGGGTGCCCAGGGTCTTTACTTTCAGCAGGTCGGTCACTTTTACCGGTTCGGTACCATTTTGAGCTGCTACAAAAAGGGTGAATGAAAGGAGGAGGAATACAAGCAGGATTTTCCGCATATGTTGGTTTTAGGTGGATGAAAATACGGATTAACCATTGATCTGACCACTCGAAGTGGTCTGATCAATGGTTAATCCAAGTGGCCTGACCAGTAGTTCAATGCTTATCTCTAATTTTGAGACTTAAAATTGAAATTATGGGAAACCTGGTACAGGAATTCAATGACTACCGTACAAGAATGAATGAAGTGATTCTGGGTAAAGACAACCTTGTAATCAAACGCCTCTGGAACCTCGACACCAATACCTATGCCGCCGGAGCACTGGATGTGAAGACCAAGGAATTGCTCGGACTGGTGGCCAGCATGGTACTCCGTTGTGATGATTGTATCAAGTACCACCTGGGAAAGGCTCATGAACTGGGGGTTAAAACGGAGGAAATGTACGAGGTCTTTGCCGTAGCCAATATTGTCGGCGGCACGATCGTGATCCCTCATACCAGAAGGGCGGCGGAATATTGGGAGGAGTTGGGTAAGTAGTGTTCTGGCCACTCGTAGTGGCCTGAACACTACTTACCCAATTGACAAAAATCACCCGACTTTCCTTTCTTCCCCTCCGTCAGATTCATTAAATTTGCCAGAATCAATAATACTATGAGCGACGTAACGACAGCCCCTGCCCTGACCGCCAAAGATTTTGCCACCGACCAGGAAGTGCGCTGGTGTCCCGGATGCGGAGATTATTCCATCCTGGCCCAGGT
>JAKQJH010000264.1 GCA_029561255.1 Bacteroidota bacterium
TGGACATGTTGAAAAGTTAACAAGTTAAAAGTTTATAAGAACATCTATAAAGTACGAGGTACGAAGTACGAAGTACGCTGACGTTCTATGAAGAACTGCTTCTTAGAACGGGCTGTTTCCTGACACCTGACACCCGACATCTGACACCTATTTCTGCGGTGTATGACTGACCATCCACATCACCCCAAACTTATCGCTGAAACTGCCAAAGTAGGAGCCCCAGAACATATCCTGCATGGCCATGGAGACTTTTCCGCCAACGGAAAGCGCATTGAACAGCCGGTCACATTCTTCCCGGCTATCGGGTTCGAGCATGATATGGGCATTGTTGCCAAAGTTCAGGGTAAAACCCCAGGACTCCGGTGCATCGGTGCCCATCAGAATATGTCCGCCGGTGACAGGTAATTCCACGTGCATCACGAGGTTCTTATCGGCTTCCGCCATTGGGGGAGCACCGGGTTGCGGCGGTACTTCTCCGAAGCGCATGATTGGTCCGATAAACTCAGTTTTAAAAGCATCCTTATAAAAAAGGAAGGCTTCTTCCGTATTACGGGCGAAGTTGAGGTAAGTGGAGACGCGGGCCATATGAGGTCGTTTAAAAGGTGAATTATTTAATATAAAGTACGAGACACTTAATTCAAAGTACGAGGTACGAAGTACGAACAGCATTCCGTAAAACGAGTAACTGTTTATTATTATAGATTCATATCCTAAGGAGGGGCTGTTGGCTACCGACTACCGACTACGAACTACCGACTAGTTTCAGGGGCTGTTTCCTCACACCAGACAGCTGACACCCGACACCTTCTTCCTTAATGCGTTTCCGTATAAATTTTAAAACTATTCAATATCGCCTGCCACCCCTCTTGCTGTAATTCAAGTGAATTTTCAGATTCGGGTTCAAAGATGACGGCTACATGGGTGTCATTTTCATTTTTAGTAAATAAAACATCCGCTTTGCGACCATCGCCCATGGTATAAACAATTTTTTTATGGGTGTCCACTTCATCATAGATGCCCCAGAAGTCGAAACTGAAGCTGCCGTCTTTGGCGGCCATGGTGGAAGAGAACTTACCACCCGGACGGAGATCGTTCGTGGAAGCCGGGCAATGCCAATCGGGACTGGCCTGGTTCCATTGCATGATATGTTCAGGACCTGTATAATAGTCCCATACTTTTTCGACCGGAGCTGAAATCACGGCTTCAACCGTGATACGTGTTGGAGTAGACATGTTGGTTTTTGTTTTGCAATGTAAACTTACTGAGATTAAACAAAAGGGATGACCGGTAAAAACGACAATTCAAAGGGTTGATTGCGACAACCGTTTTTAATACCTTTAAAAGATGAAACATGTATGCATCCTTGTACCTGAGACAGCAGTAATTGAAGCGGTGGCTGATCCCCGATACCTGTTTTCCGCTGTAAATCAATTCCTGGCAGCAGCCGGAAGAGCGCCTTTATTTGAAGTAAAACTGGTGGCGGCCCGCAGGGAAACCCGACTCGACAATGCTGCATTCTCCGTACATGCGGACCTGTTACTGGATGAAGTGGAACATACCGACCTGGTGATCATACCTGCTTTGAGCGGTAACCTGTCAGCCGCTATCGATGCGAACAAAGCGCTGATCCCCTGGATTATTGAACAATATAATAAAGGGGCGGAGGTTGCTTCACTTTGCCTGGGTGCTTTTCTGTTTGCCTCTACCGGATTGCTGGATGGAAAGAAGTGTTCTACTCATTGGGGCTTTTGCAATGAGTTCAGGGCCATGTTCCCTAAGGTGGAAATGGTGGATGGCAGTATCATCACCGATGAGCAACGACTGTATAGCAGCGGGGGTGCTAATTCTTACTGGAACCTTTTATTATACCTGGTAGAGAAATATACTGATCGTCCAACAGCGATACTGGCCGCCAAGTATTTTGCGGTGGATATTGAGCGGGACAGCCAGGCGGCGTTTATGTTGTTCAACGGACAGCGGGCGCATGAAGACGATACGATCAAGCAGGTGCAGGCTTATCTTGAAGCGCATTATACCAATAAAGTAACGGTGGATGAACTGGCCGAACGATTTGCGATTGGCCGGAGGAGTTTTGAAAGAAGATTTAAGAAAGCCACGAACAATACGGTTGTCGAATACCTGCAACGGGTAAAAATGGAAGCTGCCAAACGGAGTTTTGAAACCAGCCGTAAGAATATCAGTGAAGTGATGTTTGATGTGGGCTATACGGATACCAAGGCATTCCGGACTATTTTTAAGAAAGTAACCGGCCTGACCCCGGTAGAGTACCGGAACAAATACAATAAGCAGGCAATACCGGCCTGATCATTTTTTCTTTTTCCTGAAATGCTCCTCGTCAATAATGATGGCTTCGTATATATAAGCCTGCAGCAGCTCCGGATCTATTTCTTTTAAGGACCTGAAGTCCTTCCAGTAGATCTGCTTTCTGCCACCTTTGTCCAGGTAACAGATTTCATCAGTCAGCTGGTTGCCATAGGCAAAGCCAAAGCGAACCCCTTCATAGGTTTTCTTTTTACCCCAGGTAACGGATGCCGGCCAGATAAAACAAAAATTGCGGTGATGATAATAATAAGGGACATTGAAGGATAATTTCTCCCGGGCTTCCGGCAGACAGTAGAAAACCAGTTTGCGCAACCGTTCAACAATCACCAGTTCATCCTCCGGCAGGAAAGCCAGGAATTCGTCGATGGAGTTGAAATCGACTTGCTGCATTTTTCCGGCTTTAGCCATTACACTTTTTTATCGGTTTAGGGCTGTTTGTTTATGAGTATTGTATTATAATAGTTAAAAATCTCCTCTGTCCGCTGAATGATCATCGACGAATAATTACCCGTGGCAATATTCGTTTGTATCGTTCCGCCCCCGGAATACTCTTCTTTCATCATCATGGTGATCATTTCTCCCTCCGCATCCCGGAAGGCTAACCAGGCTTTCTGTGCTTTGATCAGGATTTTCTTGTCCTCCGATGATAAAAGTTTCAGCAGTTTGTTGTAATAGAGATTCATCAGCTTATCATATCCGTCTGCATGTTCTCCCGCCGCTTTATTCATTCCGTAAGTTGTATAATCAATAGCCACTTTTTTTTCCATGATCAGGAATAAACGATGTTTGGCCACTTCAAACGCGATGGCTTCAGTCGTCTTATCTTCTGTTTTCATCGTCTTCCTGTATTCCGCCACCTCTTTGTCTGCTTCGGCTTCTATTTTTTTCAGGATATCCGGGGTGACTTCCTTGGGATCGTTTTGCGAAAAGCCGGTGAGTGAACTAAACAAAAACAGGGTGATAAATATATGTTTCATACTTTATTATTGGAGTTCGTTAAAAACTGATCCCCGCTCCCACCGATCCACCTGCATAAACCTTCCCGTCCATTCTCCAGAAATTATCTGAAGCCGGATCAAGAAAAATGACAGGTGCTGCAATGGCTTTAAAGAAAAAACCACCGCCGGGAGGCTGATAACGGTAGCCAGCCCCGGGAATCAGGTAGAGTTGTTTATCTGCAATATTTCCGGGCTGAAAGAGTTTTTGGTATTTATCAATATAAGGAACAACGGTCAGCCCGAATTCAAAATGATGAAAACCATCGCCTTTCAGAAAGTTAAGTCCAACAGGCAGGGCAATGGCATTATGTAAGAGTGAAAAACCGACCCGGTAGGTATTGGTGAAACGAGCCCCCAGCCTGAAGATCCGGTCATAATTAATACTGTAATACGCTCCGTGACTGGTGCCTTCCACGTATACGGTGTTGCGGGCAATGGCGACGTCCTGGGAATTGGCTAAGAGGACAAAAGAGAAAAGGAGGATAAGAGAAATACAAAGGGATTTTGTTTTTTGAGAACCAGTTTTTTTCATAGTTGACATTTAGTGTGTTGGTTTTGTTGTTTATAGGAAATTATAAGCTAAGAGGTCAAAAGAGAAAAGGAGGATAAGAGAAATGCAAAGCGTTTTTTATTCAGTCTGTCTCAAAAGAATAAGAACTTTTCTGCTTTAAACCACCCTCTTTTTATCTCATTCTCTCTTTTGACCTCTTAGCTCCTACTTGGGTTTCACTATCACCACCTTAAACCGCATTACCCGTTGAAAATCGAAAAGAATATCCAGGTAATAGAGCGAGTTCTCCGGAATCACATAATCAAATTCGTACAGGTTACCTGTTTTCACAAAAGGAGTATAGCGTTGTCTTTTCAGGGCGAAGGTATCCTGCACCCAGACTTTTTTACGTTTATTAATCTGTTCCCAACCCCAGACTTCCGCGTTGCGGTAAAGATTGGTATTTACCTGCAGCTTTTCAATGGTGCCTGTATATTCAAATTTGAAATGTATGGTATCGCCTTTTTTTCCGTTGATCATACCGGTCGTGGGTGAATGTAATTTGATCTTGCTCAGAATATCCGGATCAAAATAGGGATTGGCGGCAAACTTGTCCTTGGTATAGCCCGGCTTGAGTACCCAGCGGGTGTATTGTGGAAAGTGATTCCGCGAGAATTCAGCAAAGGGGGTCAGGAAATAATAGTCGTTGTATTGTTTGACAAAGCCGTTGAGTTTGCCGGTGTTTTCATCTTCGGTGGTATACCCGGCTGACCAGGTGGCATCGAGTAAGTGCCAGGTGGTATCGAGCCAGATTACATTCCAGCTGTGGTTCACAGGACCGGCATTGCCGATCTGGTAGAGTTTAGTCTTGGTATGTCCGTTGATGGTAGCCGCTTCCAGTCCGGCAATATCACACATGCGGGTAAAGAGCCGGGCATAGCCATCGCTGATCGCTTTTCCTTTCCGGAGAATATTCGACAGGTATTTTTTTTCCCAATTGGCGAGTACTTCATCACAATCCTGTCCGGATTTACATTCGGGGATCTCTATTTCTTCATCCTTATTAAAGAATTTCCAGTCGTAGCGGATATGTTCCGTGATCCAGATAAAAATGGAGCGGACTTTAGAAAGCTTATCCGGGTATGGACTGGTGAGTGTGGTAGTGAGTTTTATCAGGTCGCCATCAAAGCGGATGCTGCGCGCCTGTTTGTCTATCCGGGTAAAATCAGGCAATGCCTGCTGGGCTGCAGCACCTGTACATAAACAGGTCAGGATCAGGAATATCGGGATCAGGCGGCGGGGCATGGGTTGGTTACGGGCTCAGGAGGTAAGGTACGTATTTAAAGCGGGAAGTGCAAGAAAGCCAGAAGCCAGAAGCTAGAAGCGAGAAGGACTTTTCTGCCAGGGTGTTTGTATTTCTCTGCGCTCTCTGCGTCCTCCGCGGTTTTGTGAGGGAGGCGAGAAGCGAGAGGCAAGAATGGGGTGAGGGCTTAACCTGCCTGGTTAAAAGAACTGAACCCTTGAATGCTATTCAACTGTTCATTCAGTTTTACGGAAGCAGTGGGGGATCCGGATTGTTTTGTGGTATTAAATGCCGGTTCTTTTTTTTCTTTGGCTAATGAGGTTGCTGTTTTGTTGAGCTGTATATTAAAAGTCGTGCCTTCTCCCGGTTTGGAAGAAATGGCGAAAACAGCATTCATTTTATCCAGCATTTCCTTACAGATATAAAGACCGAGTCCGGTGCCGGTGGCGCTTGAAGTACCACGATAAAACATTTCGAATACCCGGTGCTGGCTTTCCAGGGGAATACCCTCTCCGTTATCTGTTATACTGAATGAACAGTGCAGGTTGTTGTTTTCAAAACGCAGGAGAACAAAGGGATTGTCAATATCCTTTTTTTTATATTTAACAGAGTTACTGATGATATTACGAAGCACGGTACTGAGCCGGTTTTTATCCGCATAGATTTTGGTTTCACCGGAATATTCTTCAAGGAATGAAAAGCCCGATCCTGCCGAAAAGCGGAGTCCGTCAAAGACTTCTTTCACTACATCCTTCAATTCAAATTCCTCTTCCTTTAATTCCGTACGGGCATTTCTTGAGTAAGTGAGAATTTCATGTATAATATGGTCCAGGTTATTAATGCTTTGTCCTGCCAGACTGAGGTATTTCAATACCTGTTCCCGTTCGTCGATTTTTATTTTTGCAAGGTCAATCAACCCCTTGGTGGACAGCAGCGGGGAACGCAGATCATGAGATACGATATAGATAAAATTATCCAGTTCGTGATTGGTTTTGACGAGACTGCTGTTGAGCCGGTCATTCAGCGCCAGGATGTAAGCGACTTCTGCGAATGTGGCCACGGCGGCCCCGAGGATATTAAACAGCATATCATAGTTCGAACCTGTATAGTTTTGCAGCACCGGGTGTTCGGGGTAATGAATATCTGTAAGAATCAAAAATGATATAACGAATATCACGATGACGGCGAGCACCAGTCCGTAAACTTTTTGCTTGCCCTGGAAGGCGATCAGCGTGCCGATTAATACCGGAACATAAAAGGCCAGTACACTGTCGTTGATATGTTCGCCATAGGGTGAGGAAGGAAAGTAAAACATCAGGGCAATAAAGGCAATCAGCTGGGTGAAGTTGACCAGCTTTGAAAGAAGTGTATAGCCACGGCGGTGTATCAGCCAGGAAAAAAATGCGAAAACCCCGCAGGAGAAACTGAGGAAAGCCTGGTAATGATATTGCTGGATCAGGCTAATGACGGTATAGACTACCCCAAAAAAGATTACAATGGACAGCAGTGTAGTATGTACCCGGTCGCCTTTACTGACCAGGATATTATCGGTAGAATAATAACCTTTGGAGAAGTGGATATCCACATCGAGCAGATTTCTCAGATGTATATTTGAAAGCATCAGGGTACTTATTATTGGTGCTACTTAACCGGTATAAAGATATTTCGTAAATACGGAAAATACCAGTTTTGAGGTCATGAACCCGCTGCAAAAGCACCTGATTATCAGGAATTAATGATGAATGATTAGCCGGAGATAGTAGTTGTTACTTATAAATAGTTATGCGGGAACCACCGGGGTTGCCTGCTCCAGTGTGAAAGTAAAGCTGGTACCCTGGCCTTCAGTGGAATCCAGGTAAAATTCAGCTCCCATTTTTTCCAGCATTTCTTTGCATATGTATAAACCCAGTCCGGTTCCGGGGGCGGCTGAAGTAGCCCGGTAAAACATATCAAATACTTTATCCATACTTTCCCTGGCAATCCCCTGCCCGTTGTCCGAAACCGTAATGGTAAACCGGTTACCTGTTTTGCCGAATACAATTTTTACATATGTGTCGTTCAATTCTTTTTTCCGGTATTTCACCGCATTGGTGATCAGGTTCCGGAGAATCGTATGAAGTCTGCCTTTATCGGAATAAATCCGGCTATCCCCGTTGTATTCTTCGAGGAAGGAGAAGGACGGGCCGTCCTTTATTTCCAATCCATCTTTTATTTCCTTTATGATGGTTTTGAGGTCAAACGATTCATACTGCAGTCCTGTTCTTGAATTGCGGGAATAGGCCAGAATTTCTTTGATAATGTCATCCAGGTTATTGATGCTTTTGCCCGCGAGATCAAGGTACTTCAGGACTTCTTCCTTCTCCCCGACTTTAAGTTTTGAAATATCCAGCAATCCTTTGGTCAGCAGCAACGGGGAACGCAGATCGTGGCTCACGATATATACAAAATTATCCAGCTCATGATTAGCCTTGGTGAGGCTTTCATTCAACCGGTTGTTCAACGCCAGTATGTAGGCTACTTCGGTGAAAGTGGCGATAGCGGCACCGATAATATTATAGAGAAGGTCATAACTGATTCCGGTCAGTGTGGCAACAGGTTGATCGGTCAGGTAGTGTGGATCGAAAACAATCAGGGTCAGCGAAACAAGCAAAATCAGACCTGAAAAAATATAACCATACTTGTTTTCTTTTCCCTGGAAAGCAATCAGTGTGCCTACGCTTACCGGTATATAGAAGGCCAAAACACTGTCATTGGCGTGTATTCCATAAGGGGAAGCCGGAAAGTAAAACATCAGGGCGAGAATAATGATCAGCTGGCTGAGGTTAAAGATTTTCGAATAAAAAGCATATCCTTTGTATTGGATAATATAAGCCAGGCATGAAAAAACAAAAAGCGCTGCATTCAATACTGATTGATAATAATAGCCCTGTATCAGGGTCACGAACAGGAAGAAAAATCCGTAAAAGGCTTCAATATAGATCAGGGCTTTATGAACCTGGTTTCCTTCCCTGACCAGGAAATTATCCCGGCTGTTAGGCGCTTCGGCAGGAAGGCCATCCACATTCAGCAGATTTTTAAAAGGAGTAAATGGTCGCATTGTTTCCCGATCGTTTTTCAAAAAGCCAGGGTATTAAAGGTATCAATTCGGGGTTTAAAAAACGTTGATCTGAAAACAATCCGGTACTTATTTTTAACTAAGTATCAGATCAGTTGCCGGGTGTTGGTGCCAGGAGTTGGGGATATCCTTAGACGGATGAATATCGTTTTATGGCGACAGTACGTCGGGATACTTTGGTATTCGTATCTCGTACTTCGTACTTAGTTAAGGTGTTTGAACAGGTGCATCTGTTGTTCCACTTCTTTATAATGCGGCAGACTCAGCCACTTCAACTCCTTTATTTTAAGGATGGGTGAATAATCTTTGTCTTTTACTCTGACCATTTTCAGGCAGAGCCGTTTCAGCCAGGGAATAGATTCAAGGAATTTCAGGTCAGAAAGTACTACCGGTTTCATGGAGGAGAACCCATCTCCTTCAATATCGAGATCCTGCAGGGCGGTCAGGGAAGAGAGGAAACGGTAGTCTTGCACATTTACCAATCCGTCGGATTCCAGCGTTTTCAGTTGATGCAAACTGCCCACCGGGGAGAGGTCCGTGATACTTTTTCCATTACCAAGGTGCAGGTGTTCGAGGTTGGTCAGTTGGCGGATGGCCGACAGGTCAGGGTATACCCCCCATTTGATCCAGAGGGAAGTAAGACTTTTCTGTTTGCAGATCGCATCGAAGATTTTCTGCGAGATCCTTGTTTCCATCCAGATGCTTTTCAATGGCAGGGTATCATTCGTCAGGTGATCACACCATTCATCCACGATCCTGGACTGTTCTTTTGCGGTCTTTTTATCCAGTTGTGTACACATCAGTTCAATATCCGCTTCACCGTTGTACTCGCTGAAGCTGATCAGTTTGGGCCCCTGGTTAATAGTCTGTCCGGGAAATTCACCGAAGTTGTAGCTGAAAGGCATTGGATAAAGGTAGGGAGAAAAGGAAGTCGGTAGTTAGAAGTTAGTAGTCGGAAGTAAACAACCCCTCCTAAGCGAATAAAACCTGACAGGCATTTGTTTTTCAATGAAAATCAACCCACGTCCCTGTGCGAAGTTTCCACCTTCGTCGGAAGGACAAGCTGTGTGGGAGAGAAAAAAGTATCCAAGTGCCGGTAAACTTCTACTTGTGATCATAGCTCAGTACTTCGCGGAGCAACCAGCGGCCATTATCGAGCAGCCAGACATGGGTGAATTTTGCCCGGCTGCTATAGCGGTCGGGTTTACCGGTTTCCCGGATATAAAATTCATGGATGCCGGTCTGGATCACGCCATAGAAAATTCCATTGCTAAAAAGCGGAAATACTTCAAGACTGTTAGCCACAGCTTTGCGGATGGGCTTTTGTTCAGGGTTTCCGCAGATATTATTTTTTACTCCGGCGAGAAACTCTGTTTTGTGCTGTATGCCTCCCTGGTCATGGAAAAAGACCAATTCCGGGTGCGTGGTTTTATCGAGATAGTCCAGGTCGCATAAGTTAAAGGACCGTTCGAAGAAGATACTGTCCTGTTGTTTCAGGGCCAGGTAGAGGGAGTCGGTTTTTGCCAGTTGTGCTTTTGCGCTCAACGCGACCCCGAGTAATGATATAAAAAGCCAGCAAGATTTCAGCATAAACAGGATTGAGCATCAAAGATGCCCCGGGAATGCTGAATAGCAATGCCGCTGGTAATGGGTATTTGCCGGTACTGAAATATACAGGGGTGAACGGTTGTCAGTTGTCGGGTGTCGGGAAACAGCCCCTTCTGAGAAGATTTTATCAAATACAACGTACTGCTACTCGCTTTACGGCATCCCGCACGTACTTCTTACCTTGTACTTTGTATTTATTGTTTTTCCCCAACCGGCGCTACCTCAAATATTTCCGATTCTGAGGTTGGCAGGGGGTAGGTATTCACAGAAGTGATTTTACCTTTTTTGTCATATTCAGTTACCGTCCGCTTACCGTTTTTCTCCACTTCCTTTTTCCTGATCTTTTGATCGTCATAGTAAGTGAAGGTCACTATATCATTAAAGCGCCCGGTGTCATCTGTGAAGTGAACGATCCCCTTCGGGTCCCAGACGATCGAGAAGTTTTTCAGAATGGATTTGCTTTTAAGGATGCCTTTTTCGAATTCACTGGTTTCGATCTGCTTCAGGGTCCAGTTGTATTGGATGAGCTGGTATAGTTTTCCGGATGGATCCATTTTCTTTTCATGATAATGGGGGATCATTTCACTGACAAGGATGCCATCCACGTATTTATAACGGGCATAAGCGTTATAGGGCCCTTTTGTAAAACTGATGATCAGTCTCCGCCCTTTCTGACCATATTCTTTTTCCACCCTGACTGACTTTAATTCCGGATTC